>NZ_JAABLS010000027.1:0-179357 GCF_009915195.1 Proteus sp. G2674 | reverse complement strand
AAACAATCAATGAAAACGAAAAACTTCCAACAAATTTTTTAATTAATAATTATAAATATATTTAAAAAAAACAAAACCCCGCCAAAGCGAGGTTTTGTATATTCAACTATTTAATGCTCAACTCATTTGAGCTGTCATCACACTTTTGCAAAAGATACATTTTGCGCCGTGCGGATTGTTCACTGTGACATCAAATTGTGATGTTCTATATTGTGAACCGCGACAACAAGGGCATTTAAAATAGAGGTGAATAGTAATAGCGCCTTTAGAGAGCCACCACGTTGCCTGCTGCTGGGCCTTTCATACCATTTTCCATGGTAAATGAAACTTCTTGGCCTTCCATCAAAGATTTGAAGTCATCACTCTGAATTGCAGAGTAATGTACAAATACATCTTTACTTCCATCTTTAGGAGTGATGAAACCAAAACCTTTATCATCGTTAAACCATTTTACTGTACCAGTCATTGTATTAGACATAGAATTTCCCTTAATTTATTTAATTTGCCATAAGGCATAGGCGGT
Organism: Proteus sp. G2674; assembly: GCF_009915195.1. Classification (NCBI taxonomy): domain Bacteria; kingdom Pseudomonadati; phylum Pseudomonadota; class Gammaproteobacteria; order Enterobacterales; family Morganellaceae; genus Proteus; species Proteus sp. G2674. The sequence continues at coordinate 178,834 of NZ_JAABLS010000027.1, read as the reverse complement.
TTGTTTTGTATTTTTACTTATGGGTATTAATTAGAAGGAATTCACAATGAAGAGGTATCGAGGATAACGCTAAATGGGAACAACTTTAAACTTACTAACATAAATAGGTCTGTACTTCCAAACCAGTGACGCTATTAAGCCATAGAAAAATTCAGATAGCAAACTTTATTTTTTAGCTGTAAATCAGATTACGTGCACCTCTAAAAAACACAACCTCGTTATACTCACGAGCTTTTCTTAATAGATAAACCATGTAATATCAAAACCATTATTAATACAATATATTGTGTTTTGTAATTACGCAAGACTATAAATAGGGTATTTTTTAATTATTTTATCCATATCTAATTTTACATTATCAACCGATAAACACCCTTCAATAAATCCTTCCGCTGCCTGTAATCGCTTAGCCACTTCATTATGCGAAATACCGAGTTTTGAAGCCATTGAACGCAAAGGATAATTCTTCACATAGTACATAATAACCAATTGAAACAAGTAACTATTATTTATCTTTAAATGTAATACCGCTTTATTGATTTTTAAGCCATCATCATCTGAACATTGCTCTTGGCTTCGTCTTGAACTTGGAATCAACCCTTTAAAACCTGCGGCAATTGATGAGTAATCGATACTATTTCCCTCATTAGCTGACCACGCTCCCCAACGCGATAAAACTTCCTGCATATCTCTCATACTAATGCTCCCCGTGCCGTATACACGTTAAACCAATGCCCCTATTCCTAATGAACGATTTAGAAAAGAAAATAACAATTCGATTTGATTGCCATAAGTGGCTTCCCACAACTTGGGATCACGATGTAACTCATCATGATGTTGCCGACATAATGGAATAGTGAATAAGTCATGAACTTTCGTTCCCATACCTCCCATACCATGGCCGATAATGTGATGTGGATCGTCAGCTTGTTGTCCGCAAACACAACAAGGCTGTGTTTTCACCCATTGAAGCCATTGGGAATTCTCCCAACGTTGCATTTTAGGTTTCAAAAGGAATGACGCTAGTGGCTCAGGATCGATAGCAACTTTTATGACTGGTCTTATCATGTCTAATCGTTCATTCATTGTTGATAGTGCTGTTACATTGCTTGGAATAATATCTGCTTCAGGAAAACCACCATGTACCCTGCGCTCTTTAGGTTTTTCAGACCAATCCAAAATTTGACGTAATATCGCATCAGGTAATTCATCAACCAGTTTATGCATCACAGCAAATGAGAAAAAATCGGGTACTGTCAGCTGGTGGCCATTATCCAATCTTAAACGACTGCGAATAGTGTCTACCATCCAAGCAATACGATTTTTATGAGCCAATTCAGCAACCCACTCAGCTGATGAATGGCGAATATGATTATCATGGTACCAACAAGTCCGTATCACACCGTCTTTATGCCATGTGGTTGTTAATTCATGATGATGATAACTGTCATGCTTATCGTTAATCTGACAACAATGGATATTTCTGCCTATCCACATATTCATCGATGACAATCCTCCCATAGCTTGGAGAACTTTTTTATTATTCAAAAAATCAACAATGCCCTTGTTATCCAATAATGGCTGTTCATTTCCTGTTAATGCCCCAGAAGGCCATTTATCTAAACTTTTTGGTACATCGCTAATAATCACGCGCGAATGTGGTTTAAATTGCTTAAGCAACTCCGCTCCAGGCTTCAATAAAACAACGCCAAGGTCAGACTGAATATAGGGCGTTAAGAGTAGTTTCATTAAATCTCATCCTCAACTTTATATTCAGCCCATAACCCTGCAATCCACTTCACACCTTTAGTAGTAAACCTTGATTGTGCAAAAGCGTGGTTATTTTTTTGGTTCGTTCCCGTTTTTATCTCAAAGCGACCAAGATCGACATGAGTTTGATAAGGCGTAAACGTATTATTCAAGCGATACATAATTTTCTTATCAATTAAAAAACAACGAAAATCGGTTTCTTTCGCCTGCAGTAATTTACACACTTGTCGAAATGTCATAGAACCATGGGATAAAACATAATTATCAACAAACTGAGCCTTAGGTGTCGCAATCGCCAGTTCACTTTCCAATTTTTGTTTTTCTTCTGCTAAGTCTGCTGCTAATCGCAATGCTTCTGGTAATGTTTGAGGAATGACTGGCTGCATTTTTGATTCTAATTCCTGCCAGCGATCAACTATTTTTGCTGTGAACTGAGGTGACAATCGAGCTACCAACACCAGAGAGTCTCTTTTATTAAAACGATATTCAGTATATTGATTGCCGTTATGTTCAAAAGGGAACTCAGCCAATGGCTGGGTTAAAATTTGAGCAACAAAAAGCCTATCGGCAGAACGCTTAACATCGGAATGATTACTTCCCGTTAAACTGGCAATCTCTCGACTCGACATAGTTAATTCACGATTCATTATGGGTAATACTGAAACTTCCATTATTTTTTGCATCATGCTATTTCTCTCCACGTTTTACTCGTGACCGTACATCACGTGATTAAATGGGCAGATTATTCTCTCCTTCACAATATCCATTAACATCAACTCAGGCATAAGTACCCCATAACCCAATCAATAATGTCACTACAAACCAAAAACCAACGAACAAAATGTATTTAGTTAGCATTACTGAGTCTCCTGTAACATTTCTATCGCTTGCTTCCAAATGCTGTTCCATGCTTGGCGACCTGAAAACTCACTCATACGACGAATGCCTGTTTTACCTGCTAGCTCAAGTGCAATTTCTTCAATGCGGTTTTTAGGTTTAGAGCGAGAGCCAATCAAGCGGGAAAAGGCACTATCGCGTTCAATGGTGTCAACTTGAACTTTTGGTTCATTCCTTGGCTCTTGGCTACGGATAGTGAGTTCATCAAAGTGTTTACGTAATTTTCGAGGACTTAAAATATTTTTGTGCCAGAATGAATCTTTGTTAGCCCAATCGAACAAGGCACAAATTTTCTCATGGGTACGCCCATCGATTTGGCGCATCAGGCGGATATCGTTCGCCCAGTCATACCAAGTAGGCTCTAACGCGGACGGATTCAGTTTTTTAACACGACCAAACATCCATTTCGCCGTTTTTAAATCATCTTCATCCCCCCATTTCTGCCCATTAGCGCTGTAAATCACTGCTTCAGGATAACGAGTTAAAAAATCATTTTTCGACTGGTCGCTGGATTCGTCAGAATTCTGCGACGAATGATCTGTTTCTGTTGTACTCTCTGAAGTAATCTCTGTTGTATTCTCTGTAAGAACAGGCCATTTTGACCCGTTCAGAACAGCGCATTTTGCACTGTTTGATGGTTTCAATTTGCGCTTATCGATAAGGTCATTTTGAACTGTTCGATCAGATGAATTATCACCATTCGATTGGGTCATATTGACCTCATCGGTCAGCAAGTGGTGATCGTAGTTAATCGCATAATAATTAGTGCGGTCATGGTTCGATTTATTGATTTGCTCGATGCGTAAAACACCCTGCTTTTTCAAATTAGTAAAAGCACGTTTAATCGTTGATTCAGAGAAAAAAGGAAATTGATTCTTCCACTCCTCAACTGTGTTATAAATCCAGCGTGAGCCGTCATATTCAACACCTGAAGTGGTTTCAGTTAGCCAATATTGAATTTGCTGTAACAGCATCGCCTCATTTAAACCAAGGCGTACCGCTAATTCAGGAATAACGACTAAAGGGCGACTTTTTAGTAATAATAAACTCATCTTGCCACCTCATTACTTAATACGTGTGTACTTCTCTTTAAAACGCTGTACAGGTTCACACTGTGGGTCGTCACAACCATCAAGCATAAAAATAACGCGCTGTTTTTCTCTGTCATAACGAACAACATGAACAACGATACCTCGGTGATTTTTATAGTAGCGATCAAGTTGGTTTGGGTTCTCATTGCTCATTGTCCCGCTCTCCACTTGAAAAATAAAAATCAGCCCATGCCTTTTTAAGAGACTGTCTATCTACCAAACATGCAGATTTCTTGTAGTTGTCTGGTTGTTCGTCAGAGACTATGATTTCTACATAGCGGAATGACTGACGACCTGAGACAGGTAAACATCGGAATTGCTTTTTAGGTACTAAATGCGCTAATCTACTCATGCTAATTTCTCTTCACACAATTGAAATTTGGCAAACCGAAGCCAGAGGCCGTACACCTTTGGCTTCACCCTTTCTGGATATAGCCATCTTTAATTTCTCTTTTGATGTAACGAAACAAATGCATTCATAAATGTGCGGATCTGTGAAATTAAACCATCCAACATCATTTTTATTTTCTGTTCTTCTTCGTTATCAATAACGCCATCAGCCAGGCTATCTTTCATCAATAACGCTAAACGTCCCTGCATTTCGTCAACATTGCTACGTAATGTGAATAGTTCTGTCTGATCTAAATCTGCAGGGCTAATTCTGTCCACGAGTAAACGGTTTGATTCACGAGCGACAAATTCAGCAAATAAAACGGTCTGAGAAATATCTTGCATAGCTAATAGCTCGTTTAAATCAAACGAACGACAGCCGTTTTTCTCGTACAATTTGTTATTGAATGAAGTCAGAGATAAACCCAACGCCCCAGCCATCGCTTCACGCCCACCAGCTGTTGCCTCACACATTTCTTTCACAACTTGTTTTATTGATTGGTTACTCATAAATACCTCTCTTTATTAAAACCACAGCCATTGGCAAAAAGTCTTGCGTGGCATCACGTAATACTTCCCTGGGTTGTTCCGGTAAAACCGTTTGGCTTTTAGCTCATGAAGCTTCATCCAGCGCTTACGTTTTGCTAATATTCGTGGGCTAATACACTCGCTAAACATTATCCCTAGTGGGATCATCACTAAGGACGCAAATAACATACCGATAAGGGATGACTTAACATGCTCGATATCTTCTTGGGTCACTTGGTCTCGTTTCTCAAAACCAGCCTCAGTCTTATTACTTTCTTTTGGGCTATTTTTTCCTTTTTCTTGGGAACTTGGCTTGGTCATTCCCTCGCTCGCAGAAGAGACAAAAGAAAGGAATTCAATGCCATTGCAGATCCGTTGTTCTTGCTTCTTGATAAATTCCTCGACGATTGTAAAGACGGGAAAAGAGACATGCCTCGCATCACTCGTGACGACTTCAGAGCCTTGCGCCCTCACTTGACCACAAGACAATGCAACAACTATAACCATGCCGTAGACAGCTTTTTTGATACTCTTAAAAGCAATGAGCTTTATGAGAACGATTGGATTTATCCTGTTATTAGGAACCCTGCAGAGATGATCCCCAATATCAATAACCTTATGGTTTTTATTAAACGACGTTAATTTTATTGAGTGATTCATTTCCTACCCTTGTTAATGATTTTTTGTAGTTACAAATTAAAAAAATAAGAAGTAGTTTATTTGTGATTGCTAAATTTCTTCGGATATAAAATCTGCATCTCTGTTAATTCACCGTTGAAAAAAGCAACTAATCGCTCAGCAACTTCTAACGAAGTTTTTTGAGCGCCTCTTTCAATACGGCTAAGATTTCCTACATCAATTTGAACTGCTTCGGCAACTTTACTCAACGTAAGATTTTGCTTAATTCGCAATAACCTTAATGGTGTTTGCATAGAACCCCCTAAATTTGCGTTTTAAGCATAATATAACATCAATTCAATTTGCGCAATTTACTTTGCAAATAACGCAAAAAGGATTTGTAATTACGGCATGGAAATAGGAAAAAAAATCAGATCAATCCGTTTAAAACGGAACATGACAATTGCTGAACTGGCTAACGCTATTGATAGCGACCCAGGCAACGTGTCTCGTCTTGAAACTGGTAAACAAAAATCATTTACCGAGCAACAATTAAAGAAAATTGCTAACGCACTATCAATATCTTTACTTGATTTATTTTCAGATGAGGATAATCATACTGTATATAAACACAGTAATTTGAATCATGACGAAATGAACGAGGATCTTTATAAAGTGCAACTACTTGATATTAGTGCGAGTGCAGGACCAGGTTGCGTGAGAACAAGTGATGTCATAGATGTCATTCATTCCATTGAATATGATACAGAACAAGCCAAATTACTATTCGGTTCTCGGCCCGCGAACTCAGTAAAAGTTATTAACGTTCGTGGTGACAGCATGTCTGGCACAATAGAGCCAGGCGATATTATTTTTGTTGATATATCAATAGATTATATTGATGGCGATGGTATTTATGTGTTTTCTTTTGATGGAAATATACACGTAAAACGCCTACAAATAGTTCCAGATGAAATAATTGTTCTCTCAGACAACCCCAAATATACACAATGGAAAATCAACAGCACAAATGAACATAGATTTTGTGTGCACGGGAAAGTTTTGATTAGCCAGAGCCTCGAATATAGGCGTCACGCTTAGTAAAAACAGCATTTGTATCAAAGCCTGAGCTTATTTCGGGCTTTTTTTTATTTGTTAATTTGTAAATATCGCAAATTAATATTGCGTAAAATGCAAAATTGAATTATTGTTACCTCAGAAGCAAGTTTAGACGCGAGGGAAATACTCATGACAACTGAACCAATAATCATAGCGCCAGATGGTTTCACTAATGAAGATATCGCAAAGTGGATGAGGTGCAAGTTGCAGTGCATAGATTACCTCCCTGTTTTACACGGTAAGCGAGAAAGACTAATGAGCGATGTAAAAAAGCTAGATGCCGAAATAGCAGAGTACATCAGTAAAAGCGCTATTCAGATACAAAGTAAATGATTTTTATGTGTGAAGAGAACGTGTGAAGAGAAACAATGGCTGACTGAGTCTTTTACCATTAAAAGGGGTTGTGGTGATAATGTTCTGCTCAGTCAGCCATTTTTATAAAGTTAGTTTTATAACCAAAGAGCGTGGGCGTGAAAAAAAGTAACCCGCAGTCAGCTAGAAATCCGAATCCCAATCGGGCTGATGCAACCACGGGTGGTCCGCTCTTTTTGATTATGACTCTAACAATAAGCAAGGGTACTGGCATTATTTGTGAAATGTCTTATCAGGATTATGTCAACTCGCTAGTGCCCTTTCTTATTGTGTGAAGTGAATAAACCGTGTGAGGAGAAATTAACATGTCACGCCCTTCGTTAAAAAATGTAATTGTGTATAAAGCACAACTACCAAGTGCAGAAGCGATGTCCGATCACCTAAGTAAAATCCCATTTACTGAAGTGTTAGAGTCACATTTTTGTAGTTATGGCTACATACCAAACCCAGTCACTAATGAATTAGTTACCCCTATTACAGACGGGTATTTGCTGACATTTCGTTTTGATCAGAAAATATTACCTAATGCTGTTATTAAAAAAGAAGTTAATGAGCGCATTAGTAAGTTAAAAGAGGATGGGATTGAATTTATTGAGCCTGATATTAAAAATACAGTCACCGCTGAATTTTTGAGAAAGGCGTTTGTAAAAACAATTACTACACTCGTTTTATATCATCCCAGTAAAGAATATTTATTAGTAGCTAGCTCTAATAAAAACATTGCCAATTCGGCTATAAGCACATTAATTAAGGCGTGTGGTTCAGTTAAAACAGAAACAATTCATATCGATGATGTATCACAAGGTCTAACTACTAGATTATTAAATACATTAAATAATAAAGAGGAAACGGATTGTTTTGGAAAAAATTTCTACCTAGGTCAATTTTATTTACTTGAAAGAAAAATTGATAATAAAAAAGAAATTGTAAAATATGATGCTGATTTTAACTCTATAAGAGATGTTCTTTTTGACTCTTTAAACAATCAATTTAAAATTAATTTAATTCAGTTATATACAGATGATATACAATTTAAACTTACTAGCGACTTCCACTTCAAAGGGATTAAACCAGTAAATAAAATTGAATTTGATGATAAAGATAGAGTTTATCGATATCGACATGAGTGTTCACTCATCATGTTCTATATGACAATTACCATCGACTTTTTAATTGACTTATTAAAATATAAAAAAAATAATAATTAGCCAACATCAGGGAATTTTAATCTCGATTAATTCGAGAGGGATTTTTATTACCTAAAAATTGTGTGGAGAGAACAATGTCTTATATTGCAACAGCAACAAATAAACATTTCTATTATCTCGATGTACGGATCGAAGATATAGATATTCAAGATATTGCGACAGGTTTAGCTAATGAATGTCGCTTTAATGGACAGATTGATAATTTCTATTCTGTTGCTCAGCATTCTGTGTATACCAGTTATTTAATTGCACCTGAATTTGCTTTAGAGGCCCTACTTCATGATGCCAGTGAAGCTTATGTCAAAGACCTACCGTCACCACTTAAAAAGTTATTGCCTGAATATAAATTAATTGAATTGCGTGTGGAAAAAATGATCCGCAAAAAGTTTGGGTTACCTGAAAATATATCTGATGAAGTCCATTTTGCAGACCTAGTGATGTTAGCCACAGAAAAGCGTGATTTAGACATTGATGCAGGTAGTAACTGGTTAATGCTTGAAGGTATTCCAGCTAGCGATTTTGCTGTCACCCCGCTAACCCCTCGACAAGCAAAATCCCTATTCTTACGCCGTTTTAATGAACTTTATAAAGAGAAAAAGGGCTAATAACCACCAGCATTGACTAATATCTATTTAAACTGTGTACGGACAGTGTGGAGAGAAAAATATGCAAATGTTGACTTTAGAGGAGTGGGCGCAAGAAAGATATAAAAGTCGTCCACCAAAGTTAGGAACGCTACAACGATATGCTCGTGGTGGCCTGTTCTACCCACCAGCAAGGAAAGAAGGTGGCATTTGGCGCGTGAGAGAAGATGCCGACCTTGTCGGTAATTTGACATCACCGGTTATCAATAACAACGATAACCTTATTTTACAGAGGATCCTCAAAGATGGCTGCCAGACCTCGTAAAAATAACGTCAATATTCCTAATCTTTACCCATTACTTAGTCGTAAATCCAGCAAGGTTTATTGGCGTTATCGCCATCCTGTAACAGGTAAATATCATGCCCTCGGTGACAATGAAGCCGAGGCGAAAGCAATAGCCATTGAAGCTAATACAAGATTAGCAGAACAACGAAGCCGACAAGTTATGGCTATTAGTGATCGAGTGGCAAAAATTAAAGGTAAAGAAATCACGGTTAATACTTGGTTAGATAAATACTGGGCTATTCAAGAAGAGCGTTTAAAAGAAGGTGATATAAAGCCAAATACCTATAAACAAAAAAGGAAGCCAGTCGATTTAATGAGGCAAGCCTTATCCATGAAACCATTACCCGCAGTTGATGCCAGAGATATTGCTGGGATCCTTGATGAATATAAATCTAATGGCCAGCACAGAATGGCACAAGTTATTCGTTCTGTTTTAATTGATGTATTTAAAGAAGCACAACATGCAGGTGAAGTTCCTCCTAGTTATAACCCTGCCCTCGCCACTAAACAACCGAAACGAAAAGTAACTCGCCAACGCCTTAATTTTGATGAATGGAAAAAGATATTTGAGATTGCTGACAAACAACATCGTTATATGGGCAATGCCATGTTGCTTGCACTTATTACAGGCCAACGATTAGGTGATATCTCGGCAATGAAGTTTAGTGATATTTGGGATGATCATTTACATATTATCCAAGAAAAAACTGGCACCAAATTAGCTATTCCATTATCACTACGTTCTGAACAATTAAATATGTCATTACGTGAAGTTGTTGCTCGTTGTCGTGATCGCGTTATTAGCCCTTATCTTATTCATTATTTTCATACCACTTCACAATCTAAACGTGGTGATCAAGTTACTGCAAATACGCTAACGACTAACTTTAAAAAGGCGAGAAATAAAACGGATATCGATTGGGGAGAAGGAACGCCTGCAACATTTCATGAACAGCGCTCTTTATCTGAAAGGTTATATCGAGCACAAGGTATAAACACTAAAGATTTACTAGGTCATAAAAACCAAATTCAAACGGATAAATACCATGATGATCGAGGGAAAGATTGGATAAAAATCGTGATTTAATTGCTCAAATTTCAGGCGGTTTTGATAACTCGTTTTGATAACTTTTTGATAACCGTTTCAATATTGATAATAAAAAACGGGAACTAATAAGCTCCCGTTAACTATTTATCAAATCAACAATTACATATGTTTGATAATCGCGTCACCAAACTCGCTACATTTCAGCAGTTTAGCACCGTCCATTAGACGTTCAAAATCATAAGTAACGGTCTTCGCTTCGATCGCGCCTTCCATACCTTTAATGATTAAGTCAGCGGCTTCTGTCCAACCCATATGGCGTAGCATCATCTCCGCGGAGAGAATAATAGAGCCTGGGTTAACTTTATCTTGTCCGGCATATTTTGGTGCTGTTCCGTGAGTCGCTTCAAATAATGCACACTCATCACCAATATTAGCGCCAGGAGCAATCCCAATACCACCAACTTGTGCTGCTAATGCATCAGAAATATAGTCGCCATTTAAGTTCATACAAGCGATAACATCATACTCGGCTGGGCGTAACAGGATTTGTTGTAAGAATGCATCTGCGATAACATCTTTAACAATAATATCTTTGCCTGATTTAGGGTTCTTAATTTTAACCCAAGGGCCACCATCTAACAGCTCACCACCAAATTCTTCACGGGCTAATTCATAACCCCAATCTTTAAAGGCACCTTCGGTAAATTTCATAATATTACCTTTATGCACCAATGTAACGGAGTCGCGATCGTTATCAATTGCATATTCAATCGCTGCGCGAACTAAACGTTTAGTCCCCTCTTCTGAACATGGCTTAATACCGATACCACAATCTTGTGGGAAGCGAATTTTGGTTACACCCATTTCATCTTGCAGGAACTTAATCACTTTATCAGCTTCTGCTGAGCCGGCTTTCCACTCAATACCGGCATAGATATCTTCTGAGTTTTCACGGAAGATAACCATATCCGTCAGTTCTGGGTGTTTTACTGGGCTTGGAGTGCCTTTGTAATAACGCACTGGGCGCAGGCAAACGTAAAGGTCGAGTTGTTGGCGTAGTGCCACATTTAATGAACGGATACCACCACCTACTGGTGTAGTAAGAGGACCTTTAATAGAAACACGATATTCACGAATAAGATCTAAGGTTTCTTCTGGCAGCCAAACATCTTTACCATAAATTTGTGTTGATTTTTCACCGATGTAGACTTCCATCCACTCAATCTTACGTTCATTGCCGTAAGCTTTTTCAACCGCTGCATCAACAACTTTTAACATTGCTGGCGTGACATCGATACCGATACCATCCCCTTCGATATAAGGGATAACCGGATTATTTGGAACAACAAGCTTACCTTTAGCATCTAATGTAATTTTAGCACCATTAGCCGGAACAACTACTTTGCTTTCCATTTACCTCTCCTTTCATGTAAGCGCACGCTTTGTTAATTTTTTGTAAGAGACCTGTCAATACTACTTGATTATTCAGCTAACGCCAATCGCTTCTCTTTTAAGGTATAATCAATCTCCCATTTTTGACAAAAAATAGCTATGGCAAATCAATTTAACAATAGATCGAAACTACGCAAATCTCACGCACTAGCAGGACAAAAAAAACCTTCTCGCCCTAGAGGTGAGCGTAAAGTGATTATCTTTAATAAACCCTTTGATGTTCTTGTGCAATTTACCGATGACAGCGGTAGAAAAACGCTAAAAGATTTTATCACCATTCCTGATATTTATGCGGCAGGACGGTTAGATAGAGATAGTGAAGGTCTGTTAGTATTAACAAATGATGGCAAATTACAGGCCAAATTAACTCAACCAAATAAAAAAACAGGGAAAGTCTACTATGCTCAAGTAGAAGGCATTCCCACAGAGATAGCGTTACAACAATTTCGTGAAGGACTTAACCTAAAGGATGGGAAAACACTACCTGCAAAAATTGAAAGGGTAGAACAGCCAACGTGGGTTTGGGAGCGATTTCCACCTATTAGAGAGCGTCAATCTATTCCGACTAGCTGGTTAAAAATCACTTTATTTGAAGGAAAAAACCGCCAAGTTAGACGTATGACTGCCCATATTGGTTATCCCACATTACGCTTAATTCGTTTTAGCATGGGAAATATTACCTTGGATAATCTATTACCGGGTCAATGGAAGGAGATTAATTTTGTTTAAACCACATGTCACTGTTGCTTGTATTGTTCATGCAAACAATAAATTTTTAGTTGTTGAAGAAACGGTAAATGGCAAAGCCACATGGAATCAACCCGCAGGACATTTAGAAGCAAATGAAACCCTGATCCAAGCGGCACAACGAGAGTTATGGGAAGAAACCGGTTTAACCTTGCCGGTACAATATTTTTTGAAATTACATCAGTGGGTGGCACCGGACAATACGCCATTTTTGCGTTTTTTATTTTTGATAGAAGCACCAGAACAATTAGCCACACAACCACATGACGATGATATTAATGGCTGCTACTGGGTGACCGCGCAAGAGATAATCAATAGCCAACAATTACGTTCACCGCTGGTAAAAGAAAGTATTCTTTGTTATCAACAAAATGAACGTTATCCACTCTCTTTACTGGATAGCTTTGGTTCAACATTTGCCTCTTAACAATGACTTTCATAGTTAAGAAGGCAAAAAATGTATTCGTTTGATGCACCCTTGATAGTGATATGGTAAAGTATGGCGCTTATTTTTCCGCAGTGAGATCCATTCATGTCAGATAACAGCCAAAAAAAAGTCATCGTTGGAATGTCCGGTGGCGTAGATTCATCCGTCTCAGCCTATCTTCTTAAGGAACAGGGATATCAGGTCGTTGGTCTGTTTATGAAGAACTGGGAAGAAGATGACGATACAGAATATTGCTCAGCTTCTGCCGACCTTGCCGACGCGCAAGCCGTGTGCGATAAGCTTGGCATAGAACTTCACACTATCAATTTTGCCGCTGAATATTGGGATAATGTATTTGAACACTTTTTATCTGAATATAAAGCTGGCCGCACCCCTAATCCCGATATTCTATGTAATAAAGAGATAAAATTTAAAGCATTTTTAGAATATGCAGCTGAAGATTTAGGGGCCGACTATATTGCAACGGGCCACTATGTTCGTCGCCGTGATATTGATGGTAAAAGCCAATTACTGCGCGGTGTTGATAACAACAAAGATCAAAGCTACTTCTTATATACATTAAGTCATCAGCAAATCGCCCAAAGCCTTTTCCCTGTCGGTGAAATGGAAAAACCTGAGGTGAGAAAAATTGCCGAGAAGCTTGATTTAGCCACCGCGAAGAAAAAAGACTCTACGGGGATCTGTTTTATCGGTGAACGCAAGTTTACTGATTTCTTATCGCGCTATTTACCTGCCAAACCGGGTCCTATCGTCACCGTAGATGGCGAAACCATTGGTGAACATCAAGGGTTGATGTATCACACCTTAGGTCAACGTAAAGGTCTGGGTATCGGTGGCACAAAAGAAGGTAGCGAAGATCCTTGGTATGTAGTCGATAAAGATGTTGCAAATAACATATTAATTGTCGCACAAGGTCATGAACACCCTCGATTAATGTCCGTAGGCTTAATTGCTCAACAACTTCATTGGGTCGCAAGAGAGCCTATTACCGAAGCTTTTCGTTGCACGGTGAAAACACGATATCGCCAAGCTGATATTCCGTGTACAGTAACACCATTAGATGAAGATAAAATTGAAGTCCGTTTTGACTATCCTGTTGCTGCTGTTACACCGGGGCAATCGGCCGTTTTCTATCAAGACGAAGTCTGTTTAGGTGGCGGTATTATTGAAACACGTATTCAGGAGTAGATGTGGCTAAAGATTTTCGTGATATTACCCTTGCACTGGCAGGTATCTGCCAGGCAAGTCGTCTTGTTCAGCAAATTGCTTATCAAGGGAATGCAGACGAGAAAGATGTTGAAGTCATGGTTAACAGCATTTTTAATATCAACCCAACTTCAACCTTGGATGTTTATGGTAATCAAATAAGTCATTTGAAATTAGGTTTTCAAACCATAAAAGCTATCCATCAAGCGGTAAGAAGAGAAAAACTCACGTTTGAGTTGATGACTTATCAACAAGGCCTGATTAACCTTGAACGTATCATCAACAAAAATAACGATTACAGTTCGCATTTATCACAAAAAATATCTCAACTTGAACGACAAAAAAATTATTTTGAACCGCTTTCTGACGGATTATTTAATGCTCTCGCTGGCGTTTATAGTGATGCGGTCAGCCCTGTAGGGCCAAAAATTCAAGTTAATGGTTCGATTGAGTTACTTAAAAACCCTATTATTCAAGCAAAAGTACGTGGATTACTTCTGACAGGTCTTCGTAGTGCCGTACTTTGGCGTCAAGTAGGTGGTCGCCGTTTTGATTTTTTACTCCATCAAAAAACCATCTTACGACAAACTGATGATTTTCTCGCTCAATGTTAATACGTTAAAATTCAACCTGGGAGTTGCCAACAATGGAATTATCTTCGCTGACAGCGATTTCACCGATTGACGGTCGTTACGGTAGTAAAACCTCGTCGTTACGGACTATTTTTAGTGAATTCGGTCTTTTGAAATTCCGTGTACAGGTAGAAGTTCGCTGGCTACAAAAGCTAGCATCTTGCACCGACATTAAAGAAGTTCCCGCCTTTGAACAAAACGCAATCGATTACCTTGATGCAATTGTTGCTAACTTCAATGAAGATGATGCTGCTCGTATCAAAACTATCGAGCGCACCACCAATCATGATGTGAAAGCGGTTGAATATTTCTTAAAAGAAAAAGTGGCAGCTATCCCTGCACTACAGCAAGTTTCTGAGTTTATTCACTTCGCTTGTACTTCTGAAGATATTAATAATTTATCCCATGCCATCATGTTAGAAACAGCACGCCAAGAAGTGCTACTACCTGCATGGCGCGAGCTTATTGATACTATCAGTAAAATGGCGCAAGCATATCGTGATTTACCCCTGCTTTCTCGTACTCACGGACAACCGGCAACACCTTCAACGGTAGGAAAAGAGTTTGCA
This sequence comes from Proteus sp. G2674, assembly GCF_009915195.1. NCBI lineage: Bacteria > Pseudomonadati > Pseudomonadota > Gammaproteobacteria > Enterobacterales > Morganellaceae > Proteus > Proteus sp. G2674. Next base: position 163,809 of record NZ_JAABLS010000027.1, on the reverse strand, counting down.
AACGTTGCATACCGTATGGGGCGTCAATATCGCCAACTTACTCAAGTAGAAATTTTAGGTAAAATTAATGGTGCAGTAGGTAACTATAATGCTCACCTAGCTGCCTATCCTGAAGTTGATTGGCACCAATTTAGTGAAGAATTTGTTACTTCATTGGGGATCACATGGAACCCATATACTACGCAAATTGAGCCACACGACTATATTGCCGAGCTTTTTGATTGCATCAGCCGCTTTAATACAATTTTAATTGATTTTGACCGTGATATTTGGGGTTATATCGCTCTTAATCACTTCAAACAGAAGACCATTGCCGGTGAGATTGGCTCATCAACAATGCCTCATAAAGTGAATCCTATCGATTTTGAAAACTCTGAAGGTAATTTAGGTTTAGCTAATGCCGTTATGGGTCACCTTTCCAGTAAATTACCTGTTTCGCGTTGGCAACGTGATTTAACTGACTCAACCGTACTACGTAACCTAGGTGTCGGTATCGGTTATGCATTAATCGCTTACCAATCAACCATGAAAGGCTTAAATAAATTAGAAGTTAATGAAAGTCATCTTCGTGAAGAGTTAGATAGCAACTGGGAAGTTCTTGCTGAACCAATCCAAACGATTATGCGTCGCTATGGTATTGAAAAACCTTATGAAAAACTTAAAGAGTTAACTCGTGGTAAACGGATCACGGCACAAGATATGATTGTGTTTATTGACGGTTTAGCGCTACCAGAACAAGAAAAAGCACGCTTAAAAGCGATGACACCTGAAAGCTATATTGGTTTTGCCAGTCAACTTGTTGATAAATTAGATTAATTTATCCCATACTTAAAAGGCAGATAATCTCTGCCTTTTTTTATATCGATGACCCGTCCTAAATAAGATAAAAACTATCTATAACTTAAACACATTGTCCGTTACGGTATTCTTTAGGTGCTAGATTGACTATCATTATCTTAATTTCTCTTACAGCAACTGATTTTTACTGATGTACACAAGGTGGAATATGCGGATCTTAATTATTGAAGATAATATCTTACTTCGCCATCATTTATCTGTGCAGTTTCGCGATGCAGGACATCAAGTTGATGCAGCACAGGATGCGAAAGAAGCCGATCACTTTATCGCAGAAAGTACACCTGATGTCGCCATTGTTGATTTAGGTCTTCCTGATGAAGATGGTATCAGCCTTATTCGTCGATGGCGGGAAAATAATATTACTATTCCCATTATGGTATTAACGGCTCGAGAAAGCTGGCAGGAAAAAGTGACCGCATTAAATGCCGGTGCTGATGATTATGTGACAAAGCCTTTTCATTTTGAAGAGATCGTGGCACGCGTTCAGGCATTAATGCGAAGAAACATGGGCATTGCCTCACAAATACTGACTATTGCCCCTTTTGAGTTGGATTTATCACGTAAAGAGTTCATGATCTTAGGTGAGCAAATCAAGCTCACTGCATTCGAATATACTATTTTAGAAACATTAATGCGTAATCAAAACAAAGTGGTGAGCAAAGATGTGCTAATGCGCCAACTTTATCCTGATGCAGAGCAGCGAGAAAGTCATACCATTGATGTGCTTATGGGGCGTCTGCGCAAAAAAATTCTCCAAAAATATGATAATGATGTCATTGTAACTGTACGTGGACAAGGTTATCGTTTTGATATGAAAGCTTAATATGCATAAAAAACAACGTTCGCCCTTCTCTTTACGAACAAGATTTTTACTTGCCACCAGCGCCATTATTTTAGCACTGACACTCTCTTATGGTTTGGTTGCCATAGTCGGCTCTATTGTCAGTTTTGATAAAACGACTTTTATGCTAATGCGCAGCCAAAGTAATCTCTACTATAGCTTAGCGCAATGGAAAGATGGGCAATTGCAGATTGAATTTCCGACTAACCTCAATAACAACAACACATCGCTGGTGGTTATTTTCGACGAGAAAGGCAATGTGCTATGGACGCCAACGGATTTACCTCAGGTGATCCCAAACAGTATCGCGCCAAAATGGCGCAATAAAGAAGGCTTATTTGAAATTAGTGTGAATGTTAAAACGACACGTTTTATGTTACAGCAACTGCCTCAATATCGAGCCTATCTAAAAAAACTCAACGAATATTCAAGTAATGATACCTTAACGCATTCCGTGGTTATTAATCACTATCCTGCGGCGGATAATATGCCTTATCTATCCATTGCGGTTATCGATCCTATTCCTCAAAGTCTGCAAAATGTAAGTAGAGTCTGGGATTGGTTTCTCTATATATTACTAGCTAATTTTCTTTTGGTGATCCCATTAATTTGGTTAGCAGCCCATTGGAGTTTAAGGCCGATTAAATCCATTATTGAGCAGATCAGCGCGTTGGAAAAAGGCACTCGCGATAATTTAGATGAAAATCCCCCTAAAGAGCTCAAAGGATTAGTTTATAATCTCAACATTTTATTGCGTAATGAACGCAATCGTTATAGTAAATACCGTACCAGTTTATCTGATCTGACCCATAGCTTAAAAACCCCCCTTGCTGTTTTACAATCAACATTACGTGCCCTACGTGCTGGCAAACAAATGTCTATAGAACAAGCTGAGCCAATTATGCAAAGTCAAATTGAACGAATTTCACAGCAAGTTGGTTATTATTTACATCGAGCTTCTCTTCACGGCGATCACGATATAACAACACGCAAGCTCCACTCTTTATCAGGCTTACTTGACAATCTTTGTAGTGCACTTAATAAGGTCTATCAATCCAAAGGCGTTGATATAACATTAAATGTTTCCCCTGAAATGATGTGGTTAGGTGAAAAGAATGATTTTATGGAAGTCATGGGGAATGTACTTGATAATGCTTGTAAGTACTGTTTAGAGTTTGTCGAGATCAATGTAAGTCATGATGACAATTGTGTGATTATCACCGTAGATGATGATGGTCCAGGAGTCAGCCCAGAAAAAAGGGAGCTTATTTTTCAACGTGGTACACGTGCAGATACATTGCGCCCAGGACAAGGCTTAGGATTATCAATTGCTGTTGATATTATTGAGCAATATAACGGTGATATCACCATTACCGATAGTCCATTAGGGGGGGCAAGACTCATCGTCACCTTTGCTGAGCAACAACTCACTACTGAAATAGAGTAACGCTCTTCTCTATCAACTTATATTATTGCTGATTTAATTTAGGTCTTATCACAATAAGATTGCGAGATGTATGATAACTACGCAGTTGTCAGTATATTACTCGTTATTACTCACATTGCACCAAGGAATGTTTAGCAGGAAGTTGTAATTCATTATATGATATTTTTAGGCTTCCCAAATTCAGGAAATACACAATGGACTATAAACTTAATTTAGATTGGCAATCATTTTTAGAAAGCCATTGGCAAAAACGTCCTTTATTAATCAAAAACGGCTTCTCTGGTTTTGTTGATCCTTTATCTCCTGATGAACTTGCAGGTCTTGCAATGGAAGATGAAGTGGATAGCCGTCTTGTGAGTTGTCAAGATGGGCAGTGGGGAGTTAAACATGGGCCTTTTGAGCACTTTGAAGGTTTGGGCGATAAAGATTGGTCGTTATTAGTTCAAGCGGTCGATCACTGGCATTTTCCAAGTGCGGCATTGATGAAACCTTTTCGTGTGTTGCCCGATTGGCGTATTGATGATTTGATGATCTCTTACTCTGTTCCCGGAGGCGGTGTGGGTCCTCATCTTGATCAATATGACGTATTTATTATTCAAGGGCAAGGTCGTCGTCGTTGGCGTGTGGGTGAGAAAATCCCAATGAAACAGCACTGCCCTCACCCGGATTTACTTCAAGTTGATCCTTTTGACGCCATTATCGATGAAGAATTAGAGCCGGGTGATATTCTGTATATTCCACCTGGATTTCCTCATGAAGGTTATGCCATTGAAGAATCACTAAACTATTCTGTTGGCTTTAGAGCACCTAATGCACGAGAGCTATTTAGCGGTTTTGCTGACTATGTTTTAGCAAATGACTTAGGAAGCTACCGTTACAGTGATCCTGATCTTACTCCTCGCGAGAATCCGGCATTAGTCCAGCATCAAGAATTAAATAAGTTGCATGATATGATGGAAGACTTACTTGCCCAACCCGAAGTATTCCGTCATTGGTTTGGGGAGTTTATTTCTCAATCTCGCCATGAACTTGACTTAGCCATTCCTGAACCTTTATATGAAAATGCTGAGATCCACGATTTACTGCAACAAGGTGAACAACTTCATCGTTTAAACGGTATTCGCGCACTGCGTGTTGGTGATAGTTGCTTTGTTAATGGTGAATTAATGGATACTCATCATATTGAAGCTGCAGATGCCCTTTGCCAATATGATTGTATTGATAAACAACATTTAGGTGATGCTTTAGCAGATCCAAAATTTATACGCTTATTGACGCACCTTGTTAACCAAGGCTATTGGTATTTTGAAGATTAAGTATAAATAAACTATTTTTATACAAACACACCCAGCTAATTATAGCTGGGTGTTATTTTAACTATGTTAATAAACAGTAACTGTTATTTTATTAAATAATATATTGCCTCTTTTAGTAACGTTCTTGTGCCATAAAATAACCATGGCAAAATGATAAAGAACGCACTCTGTAGCCCTAAAAGTAACCAGGTATGCTTATCATTTGATAAATATAAAGAAAATATAATAAGATGGGCAATTAAAAAATAGCTGAAAACGATAATAAACGATGCTTTATACTCTTGTTTACTAAAAGTATTATCACTGGTTATCGGTATTTTTTTACACAGACATTCTGATCTTGTTTGTTTTATTATTATTTTGGAGAGTACAGCCATTACGCAAATATCCTTATATCATTTTATTTAGATTATAAAGAATATTATTTGAAATAATCGGCCAATAACTTATAAAAAACAAACTTATTTTTAAAGTTTAATTTTAAATAATATGAAAACAAACCCTATATTTAAAATACAAAGATAAAATAATAGCCGAGATTGTCGGCTATTATGGGGCAATTATTTTACATAACTGCTCTATTAACAAATAACTTTTGCTTTTTCTCTTTCGGCAGTAATTTCAGCAATTCGCATAATAACACTTACTGCGGCTTCCATACCTTCTAAAGAGATAAATTCATGTTTGCCATGAAAATTATAACCACCCGTAAAGATATTTGGGCAAGGTAATCCACGGTAAGAAAGCTGAGCACCGTCTGTACCACCACGAATAGGCTTAATATCAGGTTCAATATCACAATCAATCATTGCTTGTTTGGCAATATCAATAACATGTGGATACTGAACCACTTTATCATGCATATTGTAGTAGCTATCATCAATAGTTAGTTCAATATAGCAATCAGGATGTAGACCTTTACCTACTTTTTCAGCAATCGTGATCATGTTTTGTTTACGCTTTTCAAACTGATTGCGATCAAAATCACGAATAATATAGTGCATTTCGGCTCTTTCCACCGTACCTTTAATACTTTGTAGGTGATAAAAACCTTCATAGCCTTCTGTGTTTTCAGGGGTCTCTTCAACAGGTAATTCTTGGTGAATACGCGAAGCAAGTCCTAACGCATTTACCATCACGCCTTTGGCACTACCGGGATGAACATTATTACCAACGATTTTAATACTCACAGAAGCGGCATTGAAATTTTCATATTCCAATTCGCCCACACCACCACCATCAACGGTATATGCCCAGTTAGCACCAAATGCTTTTAGGTCGACATAATGTGCACCACGCCCTATCTCTTCATCCGGCGTAAATGCAATACGGATATCACCATGAGGTCGATTTTGTGCTTTTAAACGTACCATCGCAGTGACTATCTCTGCGATACCGGCTTTATCATCAGCACCTAATAGAGTTTTACCATCCGTTGTAATTAATGTTTTACCAATCATTGAGTGTAAAATTGGAAACATAACCGGTGATAATACTTCATCACCAATACCTAGCGCGATATCACCACCACGGTAATCTTCAAGCACTTGAGGTTTTACATGTTTACCTGAAAAATCAGGTGAAGTATCAAGATGGGAAATAAAGCCAATAACAGGTACAGGCCAAGATACGTTAGAGGGCAAACTCGCCATAACGCATCCTTTATCACTGAGTGTCACATCAGAAAAACCCAGTTTTTTTAATTCTTGTACCAGTGCCTTCGCTAATTTTAGCTGACCATCGCTACTTGGTGACATTTTCGATGATGGTTTCGATTGTGTATCAAAACTAATGTATTCAAAAAACCGTTCTAATAATTTATCCATTTTGCCCCCTAAATCTCTCTAATAACAATAATAGGGAACTCTATAAAATAATTATTGCGTCAAATCAGCTTTAGGATCATTAATTAAATCAAACAATTTATGGACATATGCATCAACCACTTGGCTCGCGGGGCCATAATGTTTTTCTTCAAACTCACTCTCCACTAAGCTAGGTTCAAGGTTAAGCTCAACCGTATGAGCCCCTGTTAACCGTGCTTCATGGACAAACCCAGCCGCAGGATAGACATTCCCCGAAGTGCCAATAGCGATAAAGAGATCTGCCTGTGCTAAAGCGTGATAAATTTCATCCATGCCGATTGGCATTTCACCAAACCAAACAATATGCGGACGTAGAGGAGAGGGAAATTGGCAACAATGGCAATAATCTGTCGTTGATAAATCCCCTTTCCATTCAAAAACTTGACCTGATTGCGGACAGCGGACTTTCAATAACTCACCATGCATATGGAGAATATGTTTACTCCCTGCTTTTTCATGTAAGTTATCAATATTCTGCGTGACCAGCAGGAAATTGTCCTTTCCAAGATATTGCTCAAGTTTTGCTAATGCATAATGTGCTTCATTAGGTTGAATTGAGGGTTGTTGTAATTGACGACGGCGCTCATTGTAAAACTGCTGAACCAGCTTAGGGTTGCGGTGATATCCCTCTGGCGTTGCCACATCTTCAACGCGATGCTCTTCCCACAATCCATCTTCTGATCGAAAGGTTTTTATACCTGATTCAGCCGAAATGCCCGCCCCGGTTAGTACCACTACTTTGGGTAAATTCATTTCATGTTCCGTTTTATGGGTTAAATGAAAATAACGACAACGTGAGTGTTGTCTACGTAAACTTTTTATCTTACGAAACTTCCTAAGCCGACGATGACGAAGTTTAAGTTTCATCATGGCAATCCTTGGTTTTTATATTTAACAATCAATAAAAATTGATAACTTTACTGTCTTATTTCCGTTTATATCCATTTTATGTCAATAAACTTACTGTCCACTTAAAATTCTAGCAGGATCGAGTTTAGTTGCTCGACGAGCAGGATACCAACTGGCAATCAAACTCAAAATAACCGTCGTCAAAAATACGGAGAAAACATCAATTGCATGTATTTCTGAAGGTAAGAAATCGACAAAATAGACATCTCCTGATAGCACACTATGCCCTGTCATGGATTCAATTACCGAGACAATAGGGGTTAAATTTAGTGAGACAACTACCCCCATAATAACACCGGCCACGCATCCGATCATGCCTGACAACAGTCCGTACCATAAGAAAATATTGCGAATATGGCTATCCCTTGCACCTAACGTTCGTAAAATAGCAATATCTCCGCTCTTATCTCTTACCGCCATAATCAGCGTCGAGACAATATTAAAACAAGCAACCCCAATCACTAAAATCATTGAGAGATACATAATGCTGCGGATCATCTGAATATCGCTATACATATAACCATAATCGCTGATCCAGCTTTTAGCATAAACATAGGCTTGGCTATTTAAGCCTGCATTATGAATAATTTCATTAGCTAGAAATGGATCGCTTGTTTTCACTTCAATACCCGTAATTCCTTTGCCGTAATCAAGATACTGTTGCGCATCTGCCAATGGAATTAACGCTAATTGGTGATCGAGCATACCACTGAGTTTAAATATGCCACTGACTTGTAAACGAATGCGTTTAGGTTGTAATAGCTTTTTCGGATCATCATTGTTAGGGATCAGAATAGTTAACCAATCACCTTGTTTGATTTTTAAGGCATCGGCAACACCTTGGCCAATAATGATTTGCTGTTGACCCGCTTGAAAATGTTGCCATGCATTATTTTGCACATAGCTCGGTAATAAACTGATATCACTTTGTTTATTCGGTTCAACCCCCATCACTTGTACCGCTTTTAATTCTGTTCCTTTTTCAAGTAATCCGGTCAATAGAATATAGGGGGCAGCGGCAACAACCCCCTCGGTATTTTCAATCCGCGATAGTGCCGGTTGCCAAGATATAAAGGGTTGTTCTACCGAATAAATTTGTCCATGGGGAACCACAGAAAGAATGCGGTTTTTTAATTCACGTTCAAAACCGTTCATGGCACTTAATCCGATAATCAATACCGCCACACCCAACATAATGCCCAGCGTTGAGATAATCGAAATTAATGACACCATACCAGCACGTTTTCGTCCTTTTGAAAAACGTAATGCGGTAACTAAAGCAAGTGGCAGCTGCGCCATTATTCCACTCCTGAAATCGCTTCTTGAGACTCTAATTGACCATCTTTCATTTCAAGTTGACGTTGAAAGCGTGCCGCGAGAGATAAATCATGAGTAACAACCAAAAAGGCAGTTTTCTTTTCTTTATTTAATTTCATGAGTAATTCGAAAATACCTTCCGCATTTTTTTGGTCAAGATTACCTGTCGGCTCATCGGCTAAAACTAACGCCGGATCGTTTACTAAGGCTCTAGCAATAGCAACACGTTGTCTTTCTCCCCCAGATAACTCAGAAGGACGATGATGAGCACGAGCAGTTAATCCTACGGCATCAAGTAAAGACATCGCTTTCTGTTTAGCCTTTACTGCACTCATTCCACCAATCATTAAAGGCATTGCAACATTTTCTAATGCAGTAAAATCAGGTAACAAATGATGGAATTGGTAGATAAAACCCAATTGAGTATTACGTAAATCCGCTTTTGCCGTTGAAGTTAATTTATTGAGCGATTGCCCTTTAAATATCACTTCACCTGAGGTTGGAGAGTCTAAACCACCCAATAAATGTAATAGGGTACTTTTACCTGAACCTGAGCTGCCGACAATCGCCATAAAATCACCTTGATTGATCGCGAAAGAGACGGATTTTAAGACTTGTGTTGAAATAGCACCATCTTGATACTGCTTACAAAGTGCATGACATTGTAATAAAGGGGTATTACTCATAACGTAGCGCCTCTGCTGGCTGAATAGTTGCGGCCCGCCAAGACGGGTATAAAGTCGATAATAGTGAAATCACAATAGCGGCAAAACCAATCATAAAGACTCGGCTCCACTCTAAAGTCGCGGGTAATTCTACCCCATGAGGAATAAGCCCTACCGCAGGCATAATCACATTTAGTTGGCTTGATAGTAACGCCCCTAACAAACCTCCGGCAATAGCACCTAAAATACCGGCCCCTGCCCCTTGTAGCATAAAGATAGACATTATCTGCGAACGCTTTAACCCCATGGTTTGTAATATTGCCACTTCACCTTGTTTTTCCATCACCAGTAATGAAAGCGAAGTAATAATATTAAACGCGGCGACCGCAATAATTAGGCTTAATAATAAGCCCATCATATTTTTTTCCATTTTCACTGCTTGGAAAAACTCGCCCTTTCGTTCACGCCAATCTTTCCAACTTAAACCTGCTGGCAAAGGTTCAGCACTGTATTTTTCAATATTAAGGGGGGTTGAGAAGAATAGACGCCATCCGGTAATATTGCCGGGTTGATAGCGCATCAAACGCGCCGCATCTTGTTGATTGACCAGAAGTTGAGAAGCATCCGCATCACCGCCACTTTGGAAAATACCTTTGACAGTAAACAGTCGTTGGCTAGGCACTCGGCCCATTGGGGTGAGTTGGCTTACGCCGGGAACAATAAGGCGAATGCTATCCCCTTCTTTGGTTTTTAGCTGTTTAGCTAAACCACTACCGAGGATCACACCATATTCTCCCGGTTTTAATAACGAGAAATCGCCATAGCGAATAAACTGTGTTAGGGGTTCATCTTGTGCTTTATCAATCCCTAACATCACGCCAACACCGATATTATCTTTACTTTGTAATACCACATCCCCTTCAACTAAAGGAACGACATTGATAACATCTTCTCGTTTTAATAACATTTGTGCAGTACTATCTTGTTTGGGTAGCTGCCCATTGGGTGTTGTGATAACAGCTTGTGGAATATAGGCCAAAATGCTGTTTTGTAATGAGCGTTCAAAGCCATTCATCACAGAAGTCACTGTGATCAATGCCGCAACACCCAGCATAATCCCTAAAGCGGATAGCCATGAGACGAATCGACCAAATTTGTCGACTGCGCGACCCCGCATATAACGGAGCCCTATAAAAAATGAGACAGAATTGTACATGAAAACTGTGCTGTTCCTGTTGCTAATGCTAAGTGTTCAGGGATAATAAAGGGTAGTCTTACTGAATGGAACCACTCTATTCCCAAACTGTGGTTTTTTCTTTTATCTTAACCTGCCCGCCAGTTTAAGCTTTGGCGATGTCGCTAAAGATGTGTTGGGAGTTAACTACAACCAAGAGTTCACATTACACGCTTATGTCCTCAGAATATCGTTATCAACTTCCTGTAAAACAAGGGGATACTCGCCAGCTGGGTCAGCTGACAGGTGCCGCTTGCGCCCTAGAATGTGCAGAAATCATCAAACGTCATGCTGGATTAGTCGTTCTTGTCACTCGTGATATGCAAAATGCACTGCGTTTACAAGATGAAATCCGTCAGTTTTGTGATTATCCTGTAGAGACATTATCTGATTGGGAAACATTGCCTTACGACAGTTTTTCTCCCCATCAAGAAATAATCTCTAACCGCCTTTCTACGCTATACCGTATTCCATCACTTCTCAAGGGAATTTTAATCTTACCCGTCAATACGTTAATGCAAAAAGTCTGCCCAACAGATTATCTCGCAAGTCATGCATTAATAATGAGTAAAGGAGAGCAACTTTCTCGCGACAATTTACGCAAAACATTTGATGAGGCGGGTTATCGTCATGTAGAACAAGTGTTAGAACATGGCGAATATGCAACACGCGGCGCATTACTTGACCTATTCCCGATGGGCAGTGAATTTCCTTATCGAATTGACTTTTTTGATGATGAGATAGATAGCCTAAGAACTTTTGATGTTGATACGCAACGCACCTTAACAGAAGTCGAGCAGATCAAACTATTACCGGCTCATGAGTTTCCAACTGATCCTAATGCGATTGAACTCTTTCGTAGCCAATGGCGTGAACGTTTTGAAGTAAGACGTGATCCTGAACATATCTATCAACAAGTAAGTAAGCAAGTATTACCCGCAGGGATTGAATACTGGCAACCGCTCTTTTTTAGTCAGCCATTATCCAATTTATTTGCTTATTTCCCACAAAACACCTTAATTGTGACGCAAGATCTGCAAGATTGCGCTGATAAATTTTGGCAAGATATCAATCAACGTTATGAAAGCCGTCGTGTTGATCCCATGCGGCCATTACTGCCACCAGATGATATTTGGCTTAATGTCGAAACGCTCAATCAACAGTTAAAACAGTGGCCACGTATTCAACTTAAAACGCAAGCACTGCCGGAAAAAGCGGGTTATACCAATTTAGGTTATCAACCACTGCCTGATTTATCAGTCAATGCACAAAGTAAATCACCGCTTGATAATCTACGCCGTTTCCAAGAGCAATTTTCTGGCAGTATTGTTTTTTCGGTTGAAAGTGAAGGTCGGCGGGAAACCGTTCAAGAGCTCTTATCTAGAATTAAAATTGCCCCCAAACAAATTATTGAATTAGCGGATGCTAAAGAGAAAGGGTGTTATTTTATTATTGGCTCTGCAGAGCATGGCTTTATTGACAATTATCGTCAGTTAGCGCTGATCTGCGAAAGTGATATGTTAGGTGAGCGAGTCCACCGTCGCCGTCAAGATAATCGTCGCACCATCAATACCGATACACTGATCCGCAATCTGGCAGAATTAAGTCCCGGACAACCTGTTGTCCATCTTCAGCATGGGGTGGGTCGTTATCAAGGTATGACTACCTTAGAAGCGGGTGGCGTAAAAGCAGAGTACTTGATCCTCTCGTATGCGGGAGATGACAAACTCTATGTTCCTGTTTCATCACTGCATTTGATCAGTCGCTACTCTGGTGGGGCGGATGAAAATGCGCCTCTTCATAAATTAGGGGGTGATGCTTGGACTCGTGCACGCCAAAAAGCAGCTGAAAAAGTGCGTGATGTGGCGGCGGAATTATTAGATGTCTACGCTCAACGAGCCGTTAAATCTGGTTTTGCCTTTAAATTAGATAAAGAACAATATCACACTTTCCGCCAAAGCTTCCCTTTTGAAACCACACCCGATCAAGAGATGGCGATTAATGCCGTATTAAGTGATATGTGCCAAGCCATTGCCATGGATAGGCTAGTATGTGGTGATGTTGGTTTTGGTAAGACAGAAGTTGCTATGCGTGCGGCGTTTCTTGCAATAAGCAACAATAAGCAAGTGGCTATTTTGGTGCCTACTACCCTACTGGCTCAACAACACTTTGAAAACTTTCGTGATCGCTTTGCTAATTGGCCGGTCAATATTGAGATGATCTCACGTTTTCGTAGTGCCAAAGAGCAACAGCAGATCACCGAAAAATTAGCAGAAGGCACCATTGATATCGTTATTGGTACACATAAATTATTACAACCGGGCATTCAATGGAAAGACTTAGGATTATTAATTGTTGATGAGGAACATCGCTTCGGTGTACGTCATAAAGAGCGTATTAAAGCAATGCGTGCCAATGTCGATATATTAACCTTAACCGCCACCCCTATTCCTCGTACGCTAAATATGGCGATGAGTGGTATGCGTGATCTGTCAATTATTGCCACCCCACCTGCTCGCCGTTTATCCGTTAAAACATTTGTCCGCGAATATGATGATCTGGTTGTTAGAGAGGCTATCTTGCGTGAAATATTACGTGGTGGGCAAGTGTACTATTTATATAACGATGTTGAAAATATAGAGAAAGCGCGTGATAGGCTAGCACAGTTAGTACCTGAAGCTCGTATTGGTATTGGCCATGGGCAAATGCGTGAACGTGAGCTTGAACGTGTGATGAACGATTTTCACCATCAACGATTTAATGTATTGCTCTGCACCACCATTATAGAAACGGGTATTGATATTCCGAGTGCCAATACCATTATTATTGAACGTGCTGATCACTTTGGTTTAGCGCAGCTACACCAATTACGTGGACGCGTTGGTCGCTCTCACCATCAAGCCTATGCTTATCTATTAACCCCTCATCCCAAAGCAATGACTAAAGATGCCCATAAACGCTTAGAAGTGATTGCCTCCTTAGAAGATCTCGGCGCAGGTTTTGCTTTAGCCACACATGATCTAGAAATTCGTGGTGCGGGAGAGTTATTAGGTGAAGAGCAAAGCGGTCAAATGAATACCGTTGGCTTCTCTTTATATATGGAGTTACTAGAAAGTGCAGTTGAAGCATTAAAAGAGGGTCGAGAGCCATCATTAGAAGATCTGACCAATCAGCAAACCGAAATTGAATTAAGAATGCCGGTGCTATTGCCCGATGACTATATTCCTGATGTCAATGTAAGACTCTCTTTCTATAAACGTATTGCCAGTGCCAAAGACTTAAATGAACTTAATGATCTAAGGGCAGAGCTTATTGATAGATTCGGCACCTTACCTGATGCAGGACGCAACTTATTACGTAATGCGGCTATTCGATTAAGCGCCATGAGTTTAGGTATATCTCGCATTGAAGCCCATGACAAAGGTGGCTTTATTGAGTTTGGTGAAAAAAATAATGTCGACCCGACTTATTTAATCGGTTTATTGCAAGAGCAACCGAGCGTCTTCCGTTTAGATGGCCCTACCAAATTGAAATTTATGATAAGCCTAACCGATCGAGAAAAACGACTCACTTTTATCGACGATATGCTCACCGCTTTTAGTGAACACAAAATAAACGCATTGTCTGTTTAGATAACAAAATGCAAAAAGGCCTAACATAATAAATATTAGGCCTTTTTGATCTTATCAGTTATCAGCATTAATGCTAAAAAGAAAACCGTTACTCTTTACGGCAAGGAATATTTTCATTCATAGAACAATATGGCTCTTGCTCCAAAACAAGTCGGCCATCGCTATCTAGCGCAATGATATCGCCCGGTTTAAATGTCGTTCTCACTTTACCCGGTGTACCATCAATTGTGTAAAGCACATCATAACCGATAACTCGCCTTTCTTGGCGGTAAATGGGAATACATTCTCTAAATTGAGCATAAGGGAAGTGAGCAATGCTTTTATTGTTTAGCGCTTCTATCATATAGAAAACACGGCACTCTTGCTCTGCGGGATGAAAACGCGATAATTTTTCTGGTGTAAATTGTGTAGGCAGTCCAATACGATGGCAATACTCTTCTGTCACAAAAACGGTTGATTTAATCGGTGTTGCTGAAACCACATGGGCAAATTGTGGCCGTGGAAATATCCACTTCCAAGCGACAAATAAAAGAATAGCTAATACAAGGATTAGTCCTATTAGTGTGAACTTTTTGCTATCAACACTCACTTTTTCCCCTTTTTATGCGTTTATCCCTATTTTACTATTTTTTTGTTATAAGCGGATTTCACTCTTTTATCACAACGTTGTAATTCAATATGTTGAATGAATAAGCTTATATGAAAAAATATATTATTACGTCCTTGCTGATTAACATCATAAGTAAACTATGTACTTATAACATGGTAAATACACCACTAATTATTGTTTTAATCAGTTAATTAAATACGCGCTATTTTCTAATTATTTTCAAAAAAATTAAGAATGAACTTAAATATTTCTTATCTCATCAATGAAATCTAATTTCATTTACATATTTATAAATATAGCGTAATGATAACATCAAGTTAACAAATGTAATCTCTTTTAAGAAACTTCTTCATTAACCTTTACATAGCCGATTTGCTTTTCACTATGCGTAACAGACTGGTTTGTACATAAAGATAATAAAAATAATAGATTAAATACATGTTTTTTATTCACATATATTATTTATAAGTTTTAATATGTATCTTTAAATACCATAACATTTTATGACCTAAATAAATTCTTAAAAGCGCCTATTTCTATTTAAGAAAAATCTTAATTTATGAAAACCCCCTATTCTATTGAAGATTATTTTTATATATAAATAATTAAATTTATAGAAATAACACTATATTTTTCATAAAGTTATTTGAAATTGAAGCTTAATATTATTAAAAAATTAATTCGATATCCACATAAATATTTTCTACTGAATTAATCATCTAATTCAGAGATTCTTATTTTGACTGTTTACAATTATTACTACTCTTTAGATAGATAAAACCCCCGACAATATAAATACTGTGGGGGGTTAAAATAAACTTTTGTTTGCTAAAAGAAACAAAAGTTAGAAAAATAAACCATTATTCACTAATGAAGTTTTAGTTTTGGTCTAATCACACGATTGATTGATCCAACTAACATCATCAAACCCGTTTTAAGATAACCATGTAACGCGATTTGATGCATACGGTATAAAGAAATATAAACGATACGTGCAATACGCCCTTCTATCATCATATCGCCTTTCATTAAGTTGCCCATCAAACTCCCTACCGTACTAAATTTAGAGAGCGAAACTAACGAGCCATGATCTTTAAACACATATTCTTTTAACGTTTTACCCTTTAACATGGCTAAAATATTGCTATAACAACGGCTTGCCATTTGATGAGCGGATTGTGCCCTTGGCGGAACAAAACCTCCCTCTTTTCGCGGACAGGATGCACAATCACCAATCGCAAAAATCGCATCATCTAATGTTGTTTGTAATGTCGGCTTAACGACTAATTGGTTAATACGATTGGTTTCTAATCCAGCGATATCTTTCATAAAGTCTGGGGCTTTGATCCCCGCAGCCCAAACCATCAGATCAGCATCAATATGCTCGCCATCTTTGGTATTTAACCCTTTTTCATCGGCGCTTGTTACCATGGTTTTCGTCATCACGCGCACACCCAACTTAGTCAGCTCTTGATGTGCTGCACTTGAAATACGCACGGGTAATGCAGGTAATATTCGCTCACCCGCCTCAACAAGCGTGATATTAAGGGCTGATGGCGCTAATTTTTTTAAACCATAACTATTGAGTTGGCGAACAGCATTGTGTAATTCGGCAGATAATTCCACTCCAGTTGCACCACCACCCACAATCGCAATATTTACTTTACGATTTTCAGCTTCTGCGTTGGAGTCTGCTGAATATTTTAAAAATAAATTGAGCATTTCATTATGAAAACGGTGTGCTTGCTGTGGGCTATCTAAAAAGATGCAGTGCTCTTTGATCCCTGGGGTGCCAAAATCATTAGATTTACTGCCTAAGGCCATGACTAAAATATCATAATCAAGTTGACGCTCTGGAACTAATAGCTCTTGATTTTCATCATAAATAGCAGCCAAAGTGATATTTTTATGTTGGCGATCAAGCCCTGTTAAAGTGCCTAATTGAAAATTAAAGTGATGGTTATAACCATGAGCGAGATAACTTAATGCATCAACACCATCATCTAATGAGCCTGTGGCAACTTCATGTAACAGAGGTTTCCATAAGTGACTATTATTTCTATCAACAAGGGTAATTTCTGCTTTTTTTTTGCGCCCTAACTTATCACCCAATTTAGTCGCTAGTTCTAATCCACCAGCTCCACCACCGACTATAACAATTTTTGTTAATGACATATAACGTCACTCCTAAAGATATTTACTGTTGTTATTTAAGTCATCTTGGTTAAATCCACTTAAATAACGACAGTTAAAACGTTTCAGTCAATGATTTTGATAATAGCCAAAGCTCATTGGCAATATGGTCATACCAAAGTTGATTTATATCAAAAAAATTTGAATTTTCATACCTGTTTTTTGATGAATCGAGTCATTTAGGTTGTTTTTCATTCGCCAATAGAACATCTTATTGACATATAGCTACTTTTTACCATAACTATCAATTAGATAGAGGATATAAGTGAATAATTCAGTCGGAATATGAGAGGGGCTTAAAATAATAAAGAAAAGAAAAAATATAAATCAAAAAAGATGGACAAAATGCACTCTGTCCATCTTACATAAGCCAATTTTAAGCGGGGATTTTGCTATTAAATGCTTTAATTTTAAAAAGATGTTCTGACAAGCTTTTGAACTTATGTGTCTGCGTTTCATCCCAAATAATCGAATAATAAGGTGATAACTCATCAGCAGAACGCTGGTTATCTAAAATCTCATCATGACGGGATAAAATCACTAATGCATTGTCTCTATTTTTAGAGCGAAAATCTTGAATACACTTAGTGGCAATATCTAAATACTCTTCAGGTCTATCAATCTTATCAGTCATATTTTCATATGGAAAAAGATTGGGGTTAATCATTACTTGGCGAATATTAGATAAAAAACCGATACGCTCTGCCCAGTAGCCACCTAATCCTACACCACAAATCAGCACCGTCTGTTTTGTCGATTTAATCAGTTTATCCGTCTCTTTGAGTAGATGTTGCATATCGTGACGTGGATGCAACGTACTGTAACTGAGAAAACGGACATCAGGATCAATAAACTGTAGCTGTAATACCTTCTCATGATTTCCCGGACTAGTGGAATCAAAGCCATGTAAATATATAATCATGCGCGCTCCTGCCATTGCTCCTGTAATTGGGTCAGCATTTGATTCGCTTTTTTCCAACGATCAGATGCTTGCAGTTCACTTAATGTGTAACGACCTCGGTGATGGTACAACGCCGAAATGCGTTCTGCTTTGACAAAGGACAGGTTATCTAACACACTTACCGCCCCTTTACGGTTATTACACACTAAAAGCATATCACAACCCGCATCTAATGAACGTTGTGCTCTCTGCGCATAACTTCCCATAATAGCGGCACCTTCCATAGATAAATCATCTGAGAAAATAACGCCTTGGAAACCGAGTTGTTCACGTAAAATTGATTTCAACCAATAAGGAGAGCCACTTGCTGGACGCTCATCAATCTGAGAATAAATAACATGAGCTGGCATAATGGCATCTAATAATTGACGTTGGATAAAATCTTTAAAGATAGCCATATCACGTTGACGAATATCGTTTAAAGAGCGCTCATCACGTGGCGTTTCTTTATGGGAATCGGCTCTGACGGCACCATGACCAGGAAAATGCTTACCTGTTGATTTCATACCTGCAGAGCGCATTCCTTTAATAAAGCTTTCCGCCATATCCATAGCAATTTCTGGACACTCATGGAAAGAGCGCTCACCGATAGCAATACAGTCATGACCAAGATCTAGGACTGGAGCAAAGCTAATATCAATATCCATTGCGATCATTTCTGATGCCATTAACCAACCGGCCTCTTGTGCTAAGCGACTAGCTTGATAGCGCTCATTAAGCGCAGCATAAGATTGCGCGGCAGGTAAGCGAGTAAAACCATCACGAAAGCGCTGTACTCGCCCTCCTTCTTGGTCAACGGCAATCACTAAACGCTCATGGGAAGCATCACGGATTTGACGCACTAATTCATTTAACTGCTCAGCGTCGTGGAAGTTGCGGGTAAAAAGGATCAAACCACCAACAAGGGGATGCTTTAAAATTTCACGCTCCTCGTTATCGAGCTCATATCCTTCAACATCAAGCATTACAGGACCCATAACATTCCTCTCTTTGTTATTGCAATAATAAAATCTTTTCAATTCATCAGACTAAAATAGCGACGTAAAGGTTCAGACATAGCCAAAAACGCGTTATCTTTGGTTTGTTGCCAACGAACCTCATACCACATCAGCATCATATACAAGATAAAGGGTTCTCTTGATAAAATACGCTGCTTTAATACGTTAACCGAATAAAACGACTGCTGTTGTGGGTGCAGCCTATTTTGCTGATCATTATTTAATTCAGTATAGTGATGATATGTACAATACTCATGTAAAAATGCTGTTTGTTGTGCGCTGTTTAACTGATTTGCGGCAAAAAATGTCATTAATGAATCTGCCGTATCAATATCAGCAGCATATTCCCAATCAATAAATTTTATACCTGAATCGCTCAGAAGAATATTCTCAGGATGAAGATCCATGTGAGCTGGCGCGTATTTTATGAGTGTACGTCGAGGTTGACGTAAAAAATCGTGATGTAAACGTAACCACTTTGGTGATAATCGTTTTCTGTCAATATGATACCAATAGACTGAAAGTTCATGCCACAAATCAAGAGGAAGCCCAAAAGGTTTTTGCTGATGTAACTTAGCAATTTGATGAGCTAATGATTTGAGATGGGAGCCAAATAACTGCTGATGAGTAAGATGCTCACCCTCTAGCCACTGGAAAAAAAACCATGCACCATGGCGTTTAATAATATTTGGTGCAAGCTGAGTATTTAATAACTGTTTTAAAATCGAAGACTCTTTTTTAGCCCTGACAAAAAGTGCCGTTTTTTCAGTACCATAATAACGAGCGACCCAATCTATCCCATTACTTTGCAAACGAAAAGTACCGCCCCCTAATCCCGCTAAGGCGGTTATTTGCCACTGTGATAAGGGTATTGCGGGAAACCATTCCCGCAATAGGCTCAATAACTGTTGTTGATAAGACTTACTCAACCTTATGGCGCCCGCTCCAGAGTATTTCTCCGCTCGCAACCGACATTAATTGCATGCTGATCACACGATTATCTTTCTTACCATCGACAGTAGAAAACAAAATATAGTCTGCTTGCAAATAACGCGCTAAACCAATTGCCGCACTGCGCAATCCTAAGCTATCTTCACCGGATAGTCCTAATGCTTTTCTTGCTGACATCATTTGTGCATAAGGAACCGTTTGTAATGCACTAATACTATTTACCGAGTCGATAATTGTGTTAGTAGCATTAACTGCTTGGATGTTTCCGCCCGAATTATTTTTTACATTATCAACCACTAATAATTTGCCAGTTGCTAAATCATCCGTAACAGACATCTCTCTAATTAATGGCTGAATGGCCGCGTTCCAATTAATACTGGTTATTTTTGGCGGTGTTGGTACAACCTCTATGGGTGGCTCGATAGGTTTAGGTGGCTCTGTTGGCTCTGTGGGAGTAACAGGCTCTACAGGTGCTGGGGGTTGTTGTGGTAACATCGATGGACAACCTGCCAGTAAAAATACCGCTGCCACCACAAATAGCATTTTTTTCATATGACTACCTTATCCTAAGTAAAGAGATAGACTCTGACATAACTCACTGTTTTATTGGGTATATCAGCACTGATCTCAGTATCACCATCGCCCAAAATCATCACATCATTTACGCGGCCTGCCGGAGAAATTTCCAGTCCTTGCTCGTTATACCAATAAAAACGATAACGAATAGAGACAGGATAAGATCGCGTATTCGATAACGTCACCGTGGCGCGACTCCCCTGTTCATAACGCGTCAATAATGGTTTGCCTGCCACAATACCTACAGCTAAAACCGACGGCTCCATCACAATAGATTGTTGACGATTAAAATAGAGTTTATTGTCTGAATGAGACGCAAAACATCCAGCCAATAACGTTGTCATCAACAATACTATAAGTAATGAATAAACCCTTTTAGCTTGTTTTATCATGCTGCTACCTTGTTGCCATGATGCTCTATTATCACATTAGATTATTTGCTTAATAATGGCCCTAATGGTTTTCCACCTAAAAGATGCATATGAATATGGAAAACTTCTTGCCCACCATGTTTATTACAATTCATTACTAAACGATATCCCTCTTCTGCAATACCTTCTTGCTGAGCAATTTTAGCTGCCACAACAAATAGATGACCTAAAACTTGTTCATCTTGTACAGTAACATCGTTTACCGTTGGAATAAGTTTATTGGGGATAATTAAAATATGAGTAGGCGCTTGAGGTGAAATATCACGAAATGCAGTGACAGTATCATCTTGAAAAACGATATCTGCAGGAATTTCACCACGAATAATTTTACTAAAAATTGTCTCTTCTGCCATTTTTATCACCTTATTATTTATTTTAATTCCTAGCCATCACTCGCCAATATTTCTATTGAACAACTTAGTCCGCGAGGTTTGGTATTTGAAAAAGTGTTGCAAAATTACGGGTGGTTTGCTGAGCAAGCTCTTCTATGCTCACCCCTTTTAATACGGCCATATACTCAGCAACATCACGTACATAAGCGGGTTGGTTCTCTTTACCACGATGAGGCACTGGCGCTAAATATGGCGAATCCGTTTCAACCAGAATACGATCAAGTGGTACGATACGTGCAGCTTCTCTAATTTGCTCGGCATTTCTAAATGTCACAATGCCTGAAAAAGAGATGTACATACCAAGATCAAGTAGCGCCATTGCTGTTTCTTTGTCTTCCGTAAAACAGTGCAATACACCGCCACAGTCTTGAACCTTTTCTTCTTTTAAAATAGTTAGCGTATCTTCACGAGCGCTACGCGTATGTACAATAACAGGTTTATTAACTTGGCGCCCAATGCGAATATGTTCACGGAAAATTTCACGCTGAAGTGACGCATTTTCTTGTTGATAATAGTAGTCTAAACCTGTTTCGCCTAATGCAACAACATCGACCTCAGCTGCAAGGCGCGCAAGCTCAGCGACATCGTGTCCCTCATCAAGGTTTAACGGGTGAATACCACAAGAAAAAGCCACATTATCACGCTTGCCGAACAGTTCGCGCATGTTTTTAAAGCCGGGTAATGTTGTTGCGACAGCTAACATATATTTGACATCACGCTGTTGTGCTTTTTCTACAACATCATCAATATTTTTGTGCAGTTTTTCATAATCTAAGCTGTCAAGATGGCAGTGTGAATCAACTAAAAACATAATGTACTCTCATCGTTATATAACTTTATATTATTTCTTTTACTTGTCTGCTAAATGGAAAGGGAAATTATTTCCCTAGAGCAACTAGCTGGGCTTCCCAATCAAGTAACTGTTCTGCCAACAATAGCTCTTTATTGATTGCTGGAATGGTAACTAATTGATGGCGACACTGTTTCCA
Source organism: Proteus sp. G2674 (assembly GCF_009915195.1). Classification (NCBI taxonomy): domain Bacteria; kingdom Pseudomonadati; phylum Pseudomonadota; class Gammaproteobacteria; order Enterobacterales; family Morganellaceae; genus Proteus; species Proteus sp. G2674. The sequence continues at coordinate 141,624 of NZ_JAABLS010000027.1, read as the reverse complement.
GCTTTCGCTCACCGCTAACAACATTGCTGAAGGCAACTGTGATAACGCCATAATTAATGGCTGCTTATCTTGGTTGACACAATACACTTCAGCATGAGTTTGTCGTTTTAAAGCATCCAACAGTAATGATAATAACCAATAGATCTTACGTTCAGCATTATCTTGATTGAACTGAGCTAACAACCCATATAAATTTCGTTGTTGTAAGCTAACATATAACGCTTGGCAGAAGGCTTCCCTTTCTTGCCATTCTTGTTTTAGTAATGATAACGCTAAAACGGGCGCACCTTGAGATAGGTTTAATGCTGTGACACCATCGGCATAAGCCATATTAGGTAGCTGTTGTTGTAGCCAATGTATCGCATAATTCATCTCAGGCGGTGCTAAATGGTAATAGAAACAGCGACTACGTAGTGTTGCTAGCAATATTTCAGGTTGTTGACAATTCAATAAAAAATAGCAATTAACTGGTGGCTCTTCTAAGGTCTTTAATAACGCATTGGCTGCCGCTTCTGTTAATGCCTCAACCTCTTTTATCCATACCACTCGTGAGCCACCTTGTTGTGCATGGTGCTCAAGCTTTTCGGTGACTTTTCTAACCGCTTCGATCCCTATTGATGACTTTCCCTTTTCATTTTGCAAGATATGCCAATCTGGATGTGTTTCTGCCAACATCAAACGGCAACTATGACACTCATTACAGCTTTTTGAACCCTGCTTATTCTGACACATTAACCAACGACTTAACCCATAAGAAAGTGCATCAGCCCCCATTCCTTGAGATGCATGCAACAAAATCGCATGATGACCACGCCCTTCTTGGTACATACTTACCAGTTGTCGATATGCCTGATTTAACCAAGGATACCAATTCATAATGCGCTATTTTCCTGAGTCAGCCACTGATTGAGTACATCGCGAATATCCGCTTGTACTTTATCAATATCTTGTGATGCATCAATGGTAATAATCGAGGCGTCTTCTTTTGCTAATGCTTGATAACGTTCGCGAGTGCGATAAAAAAAGTCCATAGACTCTTTTTCTATTCTGTCCAATTCACCTCTTGCTCGTGCTCTGGCTAGACCAACGGCCGGATCTAAATCAAGATAAAGGGTAAGATCAGGTTTAAAATCTGCTAATACCGTATCACGTAGTGACTTCATCAGGGCTTTGTCTATTCCTCGACCACCACCTTGATATGCTTGTGAAGAGAGATCGTGTCTATCCCCTATCACCCACTTACCTTGGGCTAAAGCTGGTTTTATCACATTTTCAACCAATTGCACACGTGCAGCATATAACATTAGCAATTCAGCTTTATCGGTAACTTTTTCGCCTTCAATACCTTGTTTAATCAATTCCCGTAATTTTTCTGCAAGCGGAGTTCCCCCCGGCTCGCGCGTAAAGGCCAAATCGGTGATCCCTTGTTGTTTTAATGTATCAACAACCGTTTGAATAGCACTGGTTTTGCCAGCCCCTTCTAATCCTTCAATAACAATAAATTTGCTGTTTTTCATAATTATCTTTGTTGTAAGCGTCGGTATTGTGCGACGGCTTTATTATGCTCCGCCAACGTTGTAGAAAACTTATGTCCCCCAGTGCCATCTGCGACAAAATAGAGATAACGCGTATCCGCAGGATGTGCTGCGGCTTTAATGGAAGCAACACTTGGCATAGCAATCGGTGTTGGCGGTAGCCCATCAATTTGGTAGGTATTGTAAGGCGTATAGCCATTAAGATCACTGCGATAAATCGTACCGCGATATTTATCTCCTAACCCATAAATCACAGTGGGATCAGTTTGTAAGCGCATATTACGTTTTAAACGATTAACAAACACTGAGGCCACTTTGGTTCTTTCTGCATCAATGCCAGTCTCTTTTTCAATAATCGATGCCATAATCAACATTTCATAGGCAGATTTATAGGGTAAATCACTATCGCGTTTTAGCCACTCTTCTTCTAATGTTTTTTCCATTTGCTGATAAGCACGTTTTAAAATGGCAATATCCGTCGTGCCTGCGGTGTAATGGTAAGTATCAGGAGCAAACCAACCCTCAAGATGGGTAATTTCAGGCTTCATTCCTATCTCTTGGCGTAACTTATCGCTTTCCATACCATTTGCGACAACCTTTAACTCAGGGGCTTTATCAAAAATAGCTTGCCAATCGCTTAAACGGCTACCCTCGATAAATCGAATCGTAAACTGCGCCTCTTTGCCACTTTTTATTAACAGCAAAACATCCCGCAGTGTCATACCTTTTGTTAAACGATAAGTCCCTGCTTTAAATTGACTGAGTTCTGGTTTTACTTTTAATAAAATTTGAAAATAATCTCCTTGTTTAAGAAGATTATTCTTAATAAGCAATTGTTCCATCGCAATACGACCAGTTCCTGCCGGAATAGTAAGCAGCATTTCATCTTGCTTTACCACAACATTGTTCTCTAACCCACGAAGGCTTTGCATAATATATAATGTGGCTGCGCCAGCGCTAATCAATAATGCAAAAAAGGCTATCCAAACTAATTTTTTTATCTTCATTTATAACTCATCAAACGTTAAGTCAGTGACAAACAGTGTTGTAAAACAACATGGTAAGCGTCTCTATCGCGATATTGATAGTGCTTATCATCTGAAAAATAGATCTGTTTTACGGGAATAATGGGCATCAGTGCATTGGTTAACCAAATTTCATCTGCTTGATAGAGCGTTTGCGGTTTTTCTCGCACAATGTGAATATCCCAGTCCAATTGTTGCGCAAAATCTAATACCTGCTGGCGCATGATCCCATTCACACCCGAAAGGCTAATATCCGGGGTAAATAATTGATTTCCTTTACGCCAGAAAAGGTTTGCGGCATTCGCTTCAACTAAATATCCTTCATTGTCACACACTAACATGTCATCAAATGGGGTTGTTTCTAAATGGTGTTTAATCAGCACTTGCTCTAAGCGATTAAGATGCTTGATACCGGCTAATAAACTATTTTGTCCCAATCTCACTGGGCTAATGGCTAAAGAAACCCCTTGCTTTTGTAAGTTATGATAATAAAACGGGTAAGTTGAGCAGGATGTGATCACTGTGGGTGTGTCAAAGCCTTTCGATGAATAGCCTCGCCCACCGCTTCCGCGGCTAATAATCACTTTAATAACACTTTTTTCAGTGATTGTGGACGCTATTTGTAGAAGATGGCTGGCTAACCATTGCCAGTCTGGTGAGGGTAAAAACAGTGCATCACAACCGCGTTGTAAACGTTTAAGGTGAGCAGATAATAGAATAGGTTTACCTTGTTCAACGGCAAGTGTTGTAAAACAGCCATCACCCAATTGTACCGCGCGATCACTCACATTGATGCTTTGTTGCTGTTGTCCATTTACCCAATACATCAAACACCTTATTTATAATCTATGTTATTGATATTTTTTGTACATGATAAACAAGTTAATGTAAAAGGACAAAGCTATAGATAAAATAAAAGACCCAGCATGACGTCTGGGCCTTTAGACTAATTCAATACGCAAATAAGCGGTTTACACACGCTTAAAGAGAATCGAACCGTTGGTACCACCAAAGCCAAATGAGTTACATAGAGCATAGTCCATATTCTCAACTTTACGCGCTTTATGTGGTACGAAATCAAGGTGACAATGTTCATCTTGATTATCAAGATTGATTGTTGGCGGTACAATTTGGTCACGTAAAGACAAAATAGTAAAGATAGACTCAATCGCCCCGGCAGCACCTAATAAGTGACCCGTCATCGATTTTGTTGAGCTAACTAATACATCAGTCCCTTTGCCAAATACCGTTTCAACAGCTTGCGCTTCTGCAATATCACCCGCATTAGTAGAAGTACCATGCGCATTGATATAACCGACATCAGCAGCAGTAATACCCGCATCTTTCAATGCGTTTTCCATTGCAAGTGCACCACCCGCGCCATTTTCTGCAGGAGAGGTCATATGGTAAGCATCACTACTCATACCAAAGCCAACAACTTCTGCATAAATTTTAGCGCCACGTGCTTTAGCGTGTTCATACTCTTCGAGGACTAACACACCTGCACCATCACCTAACACGAAACCATCACGATCTTTATCCCATGGGCGACTTGCCGCTTGAGGATCATCATTACGTGTTGATAATGCACGTACTGCACCAAAACCACCAACACCTAATGGTGTTGTTGCTTTTTCAGCACCGCCCGCTAACATCACATCAGCATCACCATAAGCGATAATACGAGCAGCATGCCCGATATTATGCACACCTGATGTACATGCAGTTGCGATAGAAATGGTCGGTCCACGTAAGCCATAAATAATGCTTAAATGGCCAGCAACCATATTAATGATGGTTGAAGGAACAAAGAATGGGCTAATTTTACGAGGGCCACCATTGATTAATGATGAATGATTTTCCTCGATAAGGCCTAAGCCACCAATACCAGAACCAATAGCAGCTCCGATACGACTTGCATTGGCTTCTGTTACTTCAAGACCTGAATCCGCAATGGCTTGAACACCTGCTGCAATACCATATTGAATAAAGAGATCCATCTTGCGCGCATCTTTACGCGAAAGATTGTAATCTTCATGATTGAAATCTTTTACCAATCCTGCGAATTTAGTCGCATGATGACTGGTGTCAAATTCTTCGATAAGGCCGATACCACTCTGTCCGGCACACACAGCTTTCCAAGAAGCTTCTGCGTTATTACCGACAGGAGATAACATGCCTAGTCCGGTCACAACTACACGACGCTTAGACACGCTTATCCTCCAAGGAGGGAAAAAGTTTAGGATTAAGAATATAGGCGGTCGAGTGACCGCCTAGATTAGCAAGCTTATTTACCTGCGTTTTCAACGTAATCAATAGCAGCTTGAACTGTAGTAATTTTTTCTGCTTCTTCGTCTGGGATTTCGATATCGAATTCTTCTTCCAGAGCCATTACCAGCTCAACTGTGTCAAGAGAATCAGCGCCTAAGTCATCAACAAATGAAGCTGAATTCACAACTTCTTCCTCTTTAACACCCAGTTGTTCAACAATGATTTTCTTAACGCGTTCGTCGATAGTGCTCATACTATTAAATTTCCTATCAAAACTCGCTTGCGCGATGATTTTCTTAGTTTATAAATACAGGAAAAGATCTAACCAATCCCGACTGTGTGGACTACTTTATTCGCTATATTTTGCATTATATTGTACGCAAAAAGCAAATATAAAGACGTCCCCGTAATTAGACCATGTACATGCCGCCATTGACATGCAATGTTTCACCCGTGATATAGCCTGCTTCATCAGAAGCTAAGAAAGCTACAGCACTGGCAATCTCTTTGGCATCACCTAAACGGTTAGCTGGCACTTGAGATAAAATACCGGCTCTTTGGTCTTCTGTTAACGCTCTGGTCATATCAGTTTCGATAAAGCCAGGAGCAACAACATTTACCGTAATGCCACGGGAAGCAACTTCGCGTGCTAATGATTTACTAAAACCAATCACACCCGCTTTTGCTGCCGCGTAGTTTGCCTGTCCAGCATTACCCATGGTTCCAACTACTGAACCAATAGTAATTATGCGACCATAACGTTTTTTCATCATAGCACGCATAACTGCTTTAGACAGACGGAAGACTGATGAAAGATTAGTGTCAATAATATCTTGCCACTCATCATCTTTCATGCGCATCAACAGGTTATCACGAGTAATACCTGCATTATTGACCAAAATATCAATTTCGCCAAATTCCGCGCGCACATCAGCTAAAAATTTTTCAATAGAGTCAGTTTCTGTGACGTTTAACACAAAACCTTTACCTTTATTGCCTAAATATTCGCTGATCGCTTTAGCACCGTTTTCACTCGTTGCTGTACCAATTACGGTAGCACCACATGCTATTAGCTTTTCTGCAATCGCACGGCCAATACCACGGCTTGCACCAGTAACTAGCGCTATTTTTCCGTCAAATCCCATGAGATCCCTCAGTCATTTCCTAATGCAGCGTCTAATGATGCAATATCATTAACTGCCGCAGCGTTCATCTCTTTAGAAATACGTTTCGTTAAACCAGTTAATACTTTACCGGGTCCTATTTCTAATAATTGTGTGATGCCCTTGCCAGCAATAAATTCAACCGTTTCAGTCCAGCGGACTGGGTTATAAAGCTGACGAACTAATGCATCTCGAATAGCATTAGCATCGGTTTGTGCTTTCACATCAACATTATTAACAACTTGAATTTCAGGTTGTTTAAATTCAATTTCTTGTAATGCAACAGCTAACTTATCTGCAGCAGGCTTCATTAAAGCACAGTGAGAAGGCACACTTACCGCTAAAGGTAACGCACGTTTCGCTCCAGCTTCTTTACATAATGCCCCTGCACGCTCTACGGCTTCTTTATTACCCGCAATCACCACTTGACCGGGTGAATTAAAGTTCACAGGTGAGACAACTTGTCCTTGAGCCGCATCTTCACAAGCTTTTGCAATAGCATCATTATCTAATCCGATAATTGCATACATGGCGCCAGTATCTGCAGGTACAGCCTCTTGCATTAATTGACCGCGCAATTCTACTAGTTTAATCGCCACAGCAAAATCAATTACGCCAGCACAGACTAAAGCAGAATACTCACCAAGACTGTGACCTGCCATCATTTGTGGCATTTTGCCTTGCTTTTCTTGCCATACTCGCCAAATAGCAACGGATGCTGCTAATAATGCCGGCTGTGTTTTCCATGTTTTGTTTAACTCTTCTTCAGGACCATTTTGCACTAAATCCCAAAGAGAATAACCCAATACATCAGATGCTTGAGCAAATGTTTCTGTCACTATTGGATAATGCTCGGCAAGTTCTGTAAGCATTCCAATCGCTTGTGATCCCTGTCCAGGGAAAACCATTGCAAAATCAGTCATGTTTATTTTCCTGATAATATTAAAAACGGATAAGTGCAGAGCCCCAAGTAAAGCCGCCACCAAACGCTTCTAACAGAATTAACTGCCCACGTTGAATGCGATTGTCTCTTACAGCTTCATCTAATGCTGTAGGAACGGATGCTGCTGACGTATTACCGTGGCGATCTAATGTCACCACGACTTTATCCATTGTCATATCCAGCTTTTTGGCTGTTGCTGAAATAATTCTTAAATTTGCTTGATGAGGCACAAGCCAGTCGAGTTCCGATTTATCAATATGATTCGCTTCTAATGTTTCATCCACAATGTGGGCAAGTTCACGAACTGCGACTTTAAAGACTTCATTCCCTGCCATGGTGACATAAGCAGGTAAGTCTTGATTTTCTCTATCCTGATAAGGCAGAGCTAACAGCTCACCAAAACGCCCATCAGAATGTAAATGTGTAGAAATAATACCTGACTCTTCAGAAGCACCGACAACGACGGCGCCAGCAGCATCACCGAAAAGAATAATTGTACCGCGATCGTTAGGATCTAACGCATGTGATAAGCGATCAGCACCAATCACTAAAGCTTGTTTCACCGTACCAGCCTTAATAAATTGATCAGCGATACTTAACGCGTAAACGAATCCTGAGCACGCGGCTGCAACATCAAACGCAATACAATCAGCAATACCGAGGGCGTGTTGAATTTGACATGCCGCACTCGGAAACGCATGAGAGCCTGATGTTGTGGCAACGATAATTAAGCCAATTTCTTGTCTATCAATATCAGCCATTTCTAATGCATTCTCAGCGGCACTCGCACCCATTTTGGCAACAGTTTCTTCTTCTGTTGCGATACGACGTTCATGAATACCTGTTCTGGTGACAATCCACTCGTCTGATGTATCAACCATTTTTTCTAAATCGGCATTAGTTCGCACTTGTACAGGCAAGTAACTACCAGTACCTAAGATTTTTGTATACATACTATCAATCACTCTTGGGTAATACTGTATTCAGACGTGAGGCAATTCGTTCTGGAATTTGTCGCTCAATGGCCTGAACAGCCTGTTCTATTGCTGCTGTAAACGCGTTTTCATTTGCGCCACCATGGCTTTTAATGACGATACCGCGTAATCCTAACAGAGAAGCACCGTTATACTGGTCGGGGTTCATATGGCCAAAACGCTTATTTAGGCGTTTTTGTAACCATTTCTTCAATAATTTCATCCACCACGACGTTTTTTTATTGTCACCAGTAGAAGATTTAATCAATGAAAGGAAGACTCTAATCACCCCTTCCATTGTTTTAAGGGAAACATTACCTGCGAAGCCGTCACACACCAACACATCTGTTTTGCCGGTCAGTAACTCGTTACCTTCCACATAACCAATATAGTTTATATTTGGTGTCGCCTTAAGAACGGTGGCGGCTTCGCGGATATTATCTAATCCCTTACTCTCTTCTTCACCAATATTTAAAAGAGCCACTTTAGGTGAATGTATACCTGCAATTTCTTCTGCCATCACGGCACCCATAACAGCAAATTGAACTAACATTTGGCTATCACAGTTAACGTTCGCGCCTAAATCAAGAACGACGGTCTTGCTTTTTTTCTGATTAGGTAACACAGAAACCAATGCAGGACGTTCTATTCCATCAATCGCTTTTAGCCGAAGTTTTGCTAACCCCATCAACACACCGGTGTTACCTGCACTTACACATGCCTGTGCTTCCCCTGTTTTCACCAGATCGAGTGCCACGCGCATTGATGTGCCTTTACTTGCTCTAATAGCATGTGAGGGTTTGGCATCATTGGCGACAATATGTTCAGCCGGTATAACATGTAAACGGGAGATTAGCTCAGCATTTTGATTTGCAAGCAGAGGAGAGATAGAGTCTGGTTGACCCACCAGCAATATTTTTAAATGAGGATTAGATGCCAGCGCCCGCATACATGCAGGCACTGTGATACGAGGACCGAAGTCCCCGCCCATCGCATCTAACGCTATGGTTAGATTTGTCAAAGTATCAACGAGCTATAAAGCTAATTACTTGTTGATAACCTTGCGGCCACGGTAGTAACCGTCAGCAGTTACATGGTGACGCAGGTGAGTTTCACCAGAAGTTTTGTCAACAGAAACATGAGTTGCTGTCAGTGCGTCATGAGAACGACGCATACCACGTTTAGAACGAGTTGGTTTGTTTTGTTGTACGGCCATTGACCTTACTCCTTAGTACTTTTCTTTAAACTGGCTAATACGGCAAATGGATTCGGCTTCTCTGATAATTCTTCAGGGAGTTCACCGAACACTTGTTCCGCGTCGGACACTTCACAGTGTTCAAAATCATGTACCGGAACCACCGGCAAGTTGAGGATTATTTCATCTTCAATCATCGCCAGCAAATCTATTTCACCAAAATCGTCTACGTCGATTGGCTCATATTCTTCCGGTAATGCTTCAGCCCGTTCATCACTAACAACAGGGCTAAAACAATATGTTGTGTGAACATGATAGGGAAAATGGCCCCCGCAACGCTGACACTCTAAAGTGACATCCACATCGGAATGCCCCTTGATGACTGCCAAACGTTGATGGTCAATATCAAATGATAAAGCCACATCAATATTACTGTCCACACTGACCACCGATTCAGCTAAGCGGCTAACTTGCTCAGAGGAATATTGACCGTCATAGTCTAAATTCTTCTGTGCTGCTCGCAGCGCATCAATGGTCAGGGGTAATTTTACCTTTTGCATAAGGCGCGCATATTATCTTTGTAATGGAATATAGTCAAAGAAAAAGGCGGGTTATCTACACCTTTCCACCAAAATTCGCTTTATCAGCGGCGCATAGTTTAGAATGTCGGGCATCATTTTGCTACGGATTTTATAAAAAATATGTTGCCACTGGTTCTTGCGTCGACTTCACCCTTCCGAGCTCAGCTTCTGAAAAAGCTTGGAATGCCCTTTATACAGGCCTCCCCAAACATTGACGAAACCCCTTTGCCCACAGAGTGTGCACAAGCGTTAGTCACTCGTTTATCCTATGAAAAAGCGCGTGCTTTAGAGGTACAATACCCAAATCACTTAATTATTGGTTCAGATCAGGTTTGTGTACTCAATAAAAAAATTACGGGTAAGCCTCTTAATTTTGAAAACGCTTTTGCACAATTAAAACAAGCATCCGGTCAATGTGTATCATTTTATACTGGATTAACTTTATATAATAGCTCAACATTAGCCTATGAAAGTCATTGTGAATTATTTCAAGTTCACTTTCGGCATTTAACCGATGATGAAATTATCGGCTATTTAAATAAAGAAACGCCGTTTTATTGCGCAGGAAGTTTCAAGTCTGAGGGGTTAGGAATTACTCTGTTCGATAAATTAAGCGGTGATGACCCAAATTCTTTAATCGGATTACCACTTATCCGATTGAATAAAATGTTACTCTCACAAAGAATTAACCCATTACTTTCCACAGATAATCAGGAATAGTCGTGATTGTCTTATTTTAATCTTATTTAGCGATAAAGCGTATTATGAATAAATTAGCATCAATTTTGGCAGCTTTAATCCTTACGGCATCGGTAGTAGGTTGCTCTGATGAGAAAGCACCTGACAATTCAGCCGTAAAAGCAGATAACAGTAGTAATGTTGCCCAAAATACTGATCCCAAAAAAGAAGATGAAAGTGCATCTTCATTTAAAAAGAACTTTATTAGTAGTTGCATACTCGGTTCTGGTGTGACTGATGATGCACTAATACCACAAATTACCGAAGTTTGTAGCTGTACTTACGATAACATCATCAAAGATTATGGTATGACCGAATTTATTCGCGTTGATATGGAAATGAGAAAAGACGGCTCCAAATCGCTTCCGAAAGAGTGGAATATCGATAAAATTGTTGAGCAATGTATATCAACCATCACCAAATAACCCTGGCTGGATACTGATTCTATTTTCTAGGGCGACAACGGTAAATCATTTGCAAACAAAGTGGGAAAAAATTTTCTCCCACTTTGCTAGCTTGAAAACAGTAGTATTAAGATTTTTGATTGCGTAATACTTGTAAACAGTAACGTAACGTTTTATCCATCGGCGCTTCAATACGCATTTTTTCCCCTGTTGAAGGATGAATAAAGGTTAATGAACTCGCATGTAAAAAGAGACGGTTAAGCTTGGTTGAAGCTAATTGTGTATCAAAATCACGATCACCATAGCGATCATCAAAAGCAATAGGATGGCCGGCATGTAATGTATGGACACGAATTTGATGAGTTCGTCCCGTGACAGGACTTGCTTTAACTAAGGTCGCAAATTCAAAGCGCTCTTCTACCTTAAAGCGTGTTTCTGATGGTTTACCTTCACTACTTACTTTAACCACCCGCTCACCACTTTGTAGGATATTTTTCAATAACGGGGCTTGTACTACTTTTGTATGAGATTGCCATTGACCACGTACTAAGGCTAAATAATCTTTTTGCATCTGTTTTAATCTTAGCTGTTCGTGTAGTGAACGCAGGGCTGAGCGCTTTTTAGCAATCAATAATACCCCAGAGGTATCTCTATCAAGGCGATGCACCAATTCTAGAAATCTCGCCTCTGGACGCAATGCCCTTAAACCTTCAATCACACCAAAACTGAGTCCGCTGCCACCATGTACTGCCGTCCCTGATGGCTTATTAATCAGCATCACATGTTCATCTTCATATAAAATACACTCAGCAAGTGCTGATACTTTCTCTAACTTAGGCGATACCGCATGTTCTTCTTTTTCTGCTACCCGGACAGGAGGAATACGAATGCTATCCCCTGCAGCTAATTTATATTCAGGCTTAATGCGCCCTTTATTAACCCGAACTTCACCTTTGCGGATAATTCGGTAAATCATACTTTTCGGTACACCTTTTAAGCGTGCCAGTAAAAAATTATCAATACGCTGGCCTGCCTCATCGCCATCAATGGTGACGAACTGAACTTGATTAAATGATTTCATAGTGGCGATTTTTTAGCTCTCTTAAAATAAAAAATGACAAACAAATTATTGGTGCACAAAATAACATCAAATTGGGCGCCTATTTTAACCTGATTAATGGGAAAAAGACGAAACATTAACTAATCTCTCATATTTATACAGAAAAAGTCACCAAAGCGGAAAAGTCATCTTGCTATAACCCCAACACCAATGGAATAATGCAGACTCTCCTGATTAAGTTTATCAGGTATATTTATGAAATTTTGTTTGTTTGATATTCAAATGCAGCAATGGCGTAAGACATAGTCGAATATCAAACAATTTAGTATGCCATAAATACATCACTTATTGAGTTGGCACATTACGTCTCAATTAAAGAGTGCTGAATTTTAGAACTGAAAATCAGACTCACCGACAAATTGCACCTCTATACAATCGACAACCGTGAGGTTGACGCCTTTGTAAAAGACACGAGGTCATCGGTTATCAATAGTGTAATTACGTATGTCAGTGGCACATTATAAAACGTGAAAATAACGAGTAAGTCACAATATGAAAAGAATGTTAATTAACGCGACTCAACAGGAAGAGTTGCGTGTTGCCCTTGTTGATGGGCAACGTTTGTATGATCTGGATATCGAAAGCCCCGGACATGAGCAAAAAAAAGCCAATATCTATAAAGGTAAAATCACCCGAATTGAGCCCAGTCTAGAAGCCGCTTTTGTTGATTATGGTGCGGAACGCCACGGTTTCCTTCCTATCAAAGAAATTGCCCGCGAATATTTTCCTAGTAATTATCACTCACATGGTCGTCCTAACATCAAAGATGTTTTAAAAGAAGGTCAAGAGGTAATCGTACAGGTAGATAAAGAAGAGCGCGGAAATAAAGGTGCGGCTTTAACCACCTTTATTAGCCTTGCAGGTAGCTATTTGGTATTAATGCCAAATAATCCTCGTGCTGGCGGTATTTCTCGTCGTATTGAAGGGGAAGATCGTACTGAATTAAAGGAAGCATTATCTAGCCTTGATATTCCTGATGGAATGGGGTTGATTGTTCGTACTGCAGGTGTGGGTAAATCCGCAGAAGCATTACAACAAGATTTAAGCTACCGTTTAAGACATTGGGATGCTATCAAAAAAGCAGCGGAAAGCCGCCCTGCTCCTTTTCTGATCCACCAAGAAAGTAACGTGATTGTACGTGCTTTCCGTGATTATTTACGACCAGATATTGGTGAGATCTTAATTGATAACGCTAAAGTAGTTGAAATGGCTCGTAGCCATATTGAAGCCATTGGTCGTGGTGACTTTGCTAGCAAAATTCGCCACTACACAGGGGCTGTACCACTATTTAGTCACTACCAAATTGAATCTCAAATTGAATCAGCCTTCCAACGTGAAGTCCGTTTACCTTCGGGTGGCGCTCTGGTTATTGATACAACAGAAGCATTAACCGCTATCGATATTAACTCATCTCGTTCAACACGAGGTGGCGATATTGAAGAGACAGCCTTTAACACTAACTTAGAAGCTGCTGATGAAATTGCGCGCCAACTCCGTTTACGTGACCTTGGTGGTTTGATTGTTATCGACTTTATCGATATGACCCCTGTTCGTCATCAGCGTGAAGTGGAAAATAGAATGCGTGAGGCTGTGCGCCAAGATCGCGCACGTATTCAAATAGGTCGCATTTCGCGTTTCGGCTTATTAGAGATGTCACGTCAGCGTTTAAGTCCTTCATTAGGTGAATCAAGCCATCATGTTTGTCCGCGTTGTTTAGGCACAGGGACTATCCGTGATAATGAGTCACTTTCTCTTTCTGTATTGCGTCTTATCGAAGAAGAAGCATTAAAAGAAAATACTCATGAAGTACACGCTATTGTGCCCGTACAAATTGCCTCTTACTTGCTCAATGAAAAACGTAAGGCAGTCACCGATATTGAGTTGCGCCAAGCCAATGTCAAAGTAGTGATTGTTCCTAATGATCAAATGCAAACACCGCATTTCTCAGTTATTCGAGTGCGCAAGGGCGAAGAGATCTCTTCATTAAGCTACAATTTAGCGCAATATCACGAAACTCAGTTAAATGAAGCAGAAGATGAAGCCGTACCTGAGCGTAAAGCGCCAGAGCAACCGGCGATATCCGCTTTTGCATTACAAGATAATAGCGCTGACACCACCAATAAGAAAAAATCTGCACCAACTCCAGCTAAACAGGTGAAGAAAAGCGAAACAACAGAGAGTGGTGGATTCTTTAGTGCTATTGCAAAATTCTTCTCTAACTTATTTGCGAGTCAGCCAGAGCCTGTAGTTGAAGAAAAACCGCAAGAAAGCAAAAAAGAGAATAATGAAAACCGTCGTGAGCGCCGAAATAATAACAATCGTCGCAATAATAACCGCCGTGAACGCGATAATGATCGCAATCGTGACCACGAGCGCAATCGCGATAACGTAACGAGCGAAGAAAATCGTAAGAACCGTAATCAGAAAGCGCAAAATGCCAATACTGAAGTCAGTAATGAGCAAGAAATCGCTGAACGTGAAGCCCGTCGTCAACAACGCCGTGAACAACGTGCAGAACAACGTCGTCGTCAGGAAGAAAAACGTCAGCAACAACAAGAAGCTGCGAAAGCCGCACAAAATACAGCGGAAAATGACAATGCAGCAAAACAGGCTGAGAAGAAAGAAGAATCTCGTCGCCCTGTTATGCCTCGTCGTGCTCGCCGTCAATTAACGCAATCTGTTCGTGTAACTGATGCTGTCACAACACCTGCTATTGATGTTGCTGTGAGCGACTCACCGTTTTCTGAGCCACCAGCGACAGTGGTTAGTCAATTACCATCATCAGAAAAACAGCAAGTTGCGAAACCAGTAGCGACGGTTAAAGATGAGCAAGAACAAGTTTCTGCTAATGCGTTAACTGATACTGTAAAAGCACAAGAAGAAGTGAAAAAAGAAGAGAATGCGGGCCAACAAGAAAATGTGATGCCACGTCGCTCTCGCCGTTCACCTCGTCATTTACGTGTTAGTGGGCAACGTCGTCGCCGTTATCGTGATGAACGTACATTAGTCTCCCCTATGCCACTAACGATGGCCGTAGCTTCTCCAGAGCTTGCGTCAGGTAAAGTATGTATTCATTACCCTGTCACACCAATTAGTGATGCACCATTTGTTGACAATAATGTTGAAAATAGCACTGACAATAAAGTTGCTAAAAACTTCATTACTCATAAAGATCCACAAATGGTTGCTATTGCACCAGAAGTATCAGAAACCATTGCTGCAGATGTTGCTCAGGCTCAAACAGCAAGTACTGAAGCAACTGAAGCGACTTATTCGGTCACAGTTAGTACTGAATCAACCACTGAAGCTGTAGCTGAAATTGTCGCGATTGCACCGCAAGAAACGACTGCTGATGTTAATGAGTCAACTGCCGATCATGTAGAAGAAAACGCTGTTAACAACGTTATTGCTGACGTTAATACCCAAGAGCATGTTACTCGTAAAGAGAATATCTCTGCGGTATTAAATACAACGGAAGCTTATCTACATGAAGTGACTGAGCAAGCCGATGTTGCCGAAGAGAAAACAGAAACCGCTCATAATAAAGTCATAGCTAATGCTGATCATGAAACCGCTAGTGAAGACACCCATAGTGACATGACAACGCAAGCGCCTGTACCTGAGATGCCAGCAACAACCCAAGCATCGACTGAATGTGCGGCTGAGCAACATGTAGAGCAAACTGCTTCTCAATCTACACCTGTAGAAACACAGCCTGAAGTGACCGAGCCTGTTGCTGAAACTAAAACGGAAACCGAAGTCGCATCGGTTGAAGTTAAGCAGCCAGCTAAAGTGACCGTTATTCGTCAAGAGCCAACAGTACGCCAATTACATGCTAGCTCGCCAATGACGAAAGCTCCGGCATCTACAGATGTGCCTGTAGCAATTGAAATCAAAGCATGGGATGCACGTCCAGCCTTTGATAAGCAAGGCCGTAGCGGTGCGGGTGGTCATTGTTCAACTAATCATGCTTCATCTGAAATGACTAAAGCGTCAACGCATAGTGAGTCATAAGAGAAAAGAAGCAATAATATAACGCGATAAATATTCCGTTGTTAATCCAAGAGCCTGTTAATTAGCAGGCTCTTTGTTTTATAGCTTGTGTGACCATAACTATGATGAAAAAACGAAAAAAAAGGCCTCTGAACAACCATTCAGAGGCCTTTGAATTTGCCAGCTAATATAATTAATTTTTAATATTAGGAATATTTTTAATTTCACCCATCGCTTTTAATTGTTTTGACAATTCACGACGCTCTTTAGAGAGATCGGCATTTTTTATGATGTAATCATCTACACGATCTTCATAGTCACTACGCATATTAGCGATAATACCGAGTACATCTTCAATTGACATACCAGGCTTAATGTATTCACTTAAGTTGTCTAATAAAAGAACACGTTTTTGGTTATCACGGATCTTTTTCTCATTGTCAGTGATCTCACGACGGATTTTGTTTTTACGACGATACATACGCACAAACTCCAGTACGTTTTGGAAAGACGGCTTGCTTGCGTTATCCATTTCCTACACCTTTACAATTGATATTTAAGAAAAATAGTACTGTTTAAGATTATCGCTTAATCGTGTCAATAAACAAGTAAAGTTTATAAATTTAATTGATTTGGCTTAATAAACAGTAGATTAGAATGATACGCTCTATTCAATATAGTCAATCAGCCGATATTCGTAAACCTAAATAAAATCGATAAAAAAAGCTACCACTCACGGATGGTAGCCATAAAAATTATCTAGCAGCGCTATAATAGCTAATGCCTACCCGCTTAAATCGGTTGAGCTTTATTGTTACTATCGAGATCAGTCATATCATGTTGTGGTAATGCTTTCGAGTCAGCACGTAACAACACCGCAGAAAGTAACGTAGTACCGACGACCATACATCCCATCACCATATACGTAGGGGCAAAACCGTAATGATCATAGCCATAACCCGCTAATGGGGATAACAATGTTGCCACAATGGAACTGACACATTGGAAACCGACTAAATACAATGTAGAAGATAAACGCTTATCAAAATGTTGGCTGTTATATTTAAAAATAGAAATTAACAGGATAGGAAGCTCAACGGCATGTAATAACTTCATACAAGAGATCATTATCGGCCCTTCAACTAATCCAGAACCAATAATACGCGCAGCCATCACACTACTCGCCAATAATAAACCGTTTTTCGCCCCTATTTTGTTCACTAAGAAAGGCGCAACAAACATTCCTCCCGCTTCTAAGAAAACCTGTAAGGAATTAAGATACCCGTACATCTCATTACCTTGCTGTAATGATGCAAATTGTGAAGAGAAGAAAACCGGGAACTGTTGATCGTAGACGCTATAAATACAGGTTCCGACCACAAATAATATTAATGCCCAAAAGCGCGGTAATGACAGTAAGTTTAATGCATCATTGATGGTGAGTGCAGAAGGTTTGCCATGCTCTAATTGATTAAAAGCATCTGGTTTATCTGTTTTTAGTAACGCCAACAGAATTAAGAAGATCACCCCCGCTATCGATGCCATAAAAAAGTTATAGTTAGGATCGATATTGATATTATGCCCAGCAATAAAGGTTGCCGATGCCCATCCCAAAGAGCCCCACATCCTCGCCCTGCCATACTCAAAACCACGAATACGGCTAACACGCTCAGTATAAGATTCTAAAACGCCGATCCCTGCATTAAAAGTCATTCCTACATAGAGCCCTCCGAGAATAGAGCCAATAAAAATATTCCAGCGCAATATTGTCGCAAAGCTAAGAAAAAAAGGCCCCGATAAAATAAGCAATACCGCGATAACCAGCAGTAAATTTTTGCGTAAACCCAGTTTATCTTGAATAAAGCCATAGAGTGGCTGGGCACATAAAGCAATCAATGATATAGCCGAGAATATCAAACCAGTATCTGTTGCTTTAAGTCCAACATATTGATGTAACCAAATAGAGATTAATGAAAACGATGAAGACCATGTAAAAAAGAAGAAAAATAGCAACGCACTTAAGATCACATAGTATTTTTTAGCATCTTTATTCATTGTTAAGCGCCTTATAAAGTCATTTTGCGACCAGAATGTTAACGTTAACTCTATTTATAACGTAGAAAATATTTACCATTATGTGATTTAACGCACTAAAGTTAACGTTAACATACAAATTATGTGCGGAAGATCGATTTTTATACTGGTAGTACTTACCACTATTTTAAATGCAACACACAAATAGACACCCTATTATTCTTTTCTGTTCGACCTATTTGTTACAATAACCTGATTATTTATCTTATCGACTAATGATTATGCTTACTGATTTAAATCATCTAACACTTGCCGTCAATGACGTTAAAAAAAGCTTTCACTTTTATGTTGAAGTACTTGGTTTTAAACCCTTGGCACTATGGGATCACGGCGCTTATCTACAGTTAAATACTTTGTGGTTATGTTTATCCGAAGATACCCGCAATATCACTGAAATAAGTGATTACACACACTATGCATTTAGTTTATCTGCAAATAATTTTGAAACATTTAAACAGCATCTTCTATCACACGGCATTACATCGTGGAAAGAAAATAAAAGTGAAGGAGACTCTTTTTATTTTTACGATCCTGATAATCATAAATTAGAAATACATGTAGGCGATTTAGAGAGTCGTTTAAAAACTTGTCGTCAACATCCTTACTCAGGCATGCAATTCTTTGATAATAAATAAAAATATTACAATAGAACAAATATAACACAACGGATTACAAGGCTTTCTTATCACTTTATTACCATCATAAAAAACGATGAAATAGTGATTAACGTAAGTGGTGATACTCTTTGACTTCCCTTAACTGCAATACCCTATCTCAGAGACGTTATTAACATGCTTTAATCTGACATTTCACGTTTTCAACATTATGGTTTACCATGTCTGTATATCCATAAAGTAGATAAATTACGGTAGGAAACCTTGTCAAATTCAGCTAATACCCCCACTTTCTATATCCATGACTACGAGACCTTTGGTACGCATCCTGCGATGGATCGCCCTGCGCAATTTGCCGGTGTCAGAACAGATATGGATTTTAATATCATTGAAGATCCTCTGGTCATTTATTGCAAACCGAATGATGATTACTTACCTCAGCCAGAAGCCGTCATGATAACGGGGATCACACCACAAATAGCACTAAAGCATGGTGTATCAGAAGCTGAATTTACTCGCCAAATTCATCAAGCCTTTAGCCAGCCTAACAGCTGTATTATGGGTTATAACAATTTACGCTTTGATGATGAAGTCACCAGAAATATCTTATATCGTAATTTTTATGATCCCTATGCCTATAGTTGGCAAAAAGGAAATTCACGTTGGGATTTACTTGATGTTTTACGTGCATGTTATGCATTGCGTCCTGAGGGAATTAATTGGTCTGAGAATGATGATGGTTTTCCGAGTTTTCGCCTTGAGCTATTAACTAAAGCAAATGGGATCTCCCACGAAAATGCGCATGATGCCATGTCAGACGTTTATGCAACTATTGCGATGGCAAAAAAACTCAAACAAGCGCAACCTCGTATGTTTGATTATTTCTTTAATTTACGTGATAAACGTAAAGTACAAGCACTGATAGATATCCCAACCATGACGCCGCTTGTGCATGTCTCTGGTATGTTTGGTGCAGCGCGTTCTAATTTAAGCCTTGTAGCTCCTTTAGCTTGGCATCCAGATAATCGTAATGCGGTGATTGTTTGTGATTTAGCTGCGGATATTTCCCCTTTATTAACCCTCACTTCAGAGCAATTGCGTGAGCGCTTATATACTCCTCGCAGTGAGTTATCTGCCGATGAGCCACCAGTTCCGATAAAATTACTGCATATTAATAAATGCCCTATCGTTGCACCTAAAAATACCCTCAGATCTCAAGATGCCGATAGAATTGGATTAGATATTGATAATTGTTTAAATAACCAAGCAATATTGCTGTCTAATCCTGAGATCCGCAATAAAGTCGTCGAGATTTTTGCTCAGCAAACACCATTTACCCCTGCAGATGATGTTGATGCTCAATTATACAATGGCTTTTTTAGCGATAATGATCGTAGCGCGATGGAAATTATTCGCTCAACACAGCCACAAAACTTACCAGCACTTAATTTAACTTTTGAAGATCCACGTATGGAGCCGCTGTTTTTCCGTTACCGTGCGAGAAACTTCCCAGCCACATTAACTTATGATGAACAACAACGTTGGTTAGCGCATAGAAAAGAGCAATTAACGCCAGAAAAGCTGACTGAATATATCAATACCATTCAGCTGTTAGCAGAAGAACATAGCGATAACGAAGAAAAGCTAAAACAACTGCAAGAGCTATATTTATATGCTCAAGAAATTGCGAGTTAAAACTATTTTATAAGTTATTAATCATTACCAGAGATTATTATAATCTCTGGTATTAACACACCTTTTTAGGTATAAATTATTTATTTATTTATTTACGAATAGCTACGCATAAAAACCAAATAAAAATAAATATAATAACCACTCATATTTTATACCGAGGTTATTATGCGTTTTAATGTAAAAGAGTGGAATGCTGTTTCTGAGTTATTTACAGGAAGTTTATTATTAGGAAATGGTTCATCAATTGCTATAGATCCTAATTTTAATTACTCTAATTTGTTTTCCAATGCTAAGTTACCGGAAAATGTGAAAAGTATTTTTGATTCTTTTCACTCTCAAGATTTTGAATATATCTTAAGAAAATTTACACAAGCTACAGTAATAAATAATATCTTCGATATTGATTGTAATGATATTCATCAGGCTCATAGTCAAGTAAAAAAAACCTTAATTAATACAGTTAAAGGTATTCACCCTTGCATTGATAAAGTTAGAGATAAAATTAATAATTGTGCTAGTTTTATTAAGCAATTTGACACAATATTCAGTTTGAATTATGACATTATGCTTTATTGGGCTATCATGCAAGTTAATGATAATCACCCATATCCACTTTTTAAAGATTGTTTTAATCGCAGTAGTTTTTATGAGGATTTTGAAGAATACCGCGAATACAAAGGTAATCGTTCCAGTCTTGTTTTTTATCCTCATGGCAATCTTATTCTTGCAAAGGATGAAAATGATGAGGAGTTAAAATTAAGTATTCTGGGTGATAATCATCTTATCGATCAAATTAGTCAAAATTGGGATGACCATAATTATTCTCCGCTGTTTATCTCTGAAGGTACAAGTGAAGAAAAATTAAAAACTATACGTTCCAGTAACTATTTAACACGTATTTATCATGAAGCGATTCCAACAATTAATGATAGTTTACTCATTTTAGGCTGGAGTATGGGAACACAAGATGAACATATATTAAAACAAATTCCTTTTAATAAAATTAGGCATCTTGGGATCGTGGTTTTTATGAATGATAATTATGAAGATACATGTAATAATTTTTATTCTCGTATTCGTCAATTTATTGATCCAGACAAAACTAGTATTTATTTTATTGCTCATAATAGCAAAGCATTATGGGCTAATGACTAAATAGACAAAAGGCAGGTTTCCCTGCCTTTATTATATTTAGCTATCATAGGATAAAAAACTTATTCTTTGTTTTCTATATGATTAACTTCAGCTTGATGATGATTATGCCCGCAACCACACTCTTCTCCCCAATATTTTAATTTGGAGGTTTTACCAATGCCTGGGTTCATGCTATTTGTCGGATCGTTATGTTTATAAAACGCTTTTAATTGCGGTTTTGCATAATAGAGATGTCCTACATTATGCTCTGCTGGATATTCCGCACCACGTTTGTCTAGTAAGGCTAACATCTGTGCTTTAAGCGCCTTAGCGTCAACACCTTTTTTAATAATATAATCTTGATGCATAACGTGACACATAAAGTGACCACAGTACAATTTATAGAGCAATTGGTTTTCTATTTCAGGAGGCAGTTTTTCAAACCAATCTCGATCATTACGACGCAATGCAATATCCAAAGGTAGCACATCTTCCACATCGTTAATATGAACGGCATGATAACGCACCGCAGCACCCGCGGCGGCAAAACGATGTAAAAAGGCTTTATTACCTTCTTCTTCTGTACATTCGAAATAATCCCCCGTGGCATGTTTAAAGTATTCTTTTAAATAAGTTGAGGCTTCTTCTATACCACTATCCGCCATTCTTAGCATTAAATGGTGCTCATATTTATCGCGATATTCTGTCATACGAGCAGGTAAATGAGCAGGCCATAACTTACTCATCAATTGCATTGTTCTATCAGTTAGATTCTTAGGCAAAAATGGCACTTTATTAAGAACAGCATCAACACGCCCTTTAATAGCAAATAATGCTGGCATCTTATCTGTACCTAACTTATCAATAATTAAAAAGGTATCTTTGCCATAAACTTCTGCCATCTTGTAGTAACTTCGATGCATATACTCACCCGCAACGGGTAATACCTTAAATTGGCTGAGAATATGGCGACGGATATCTTCTAACTCATCAGGATCATTGGTCCCAATATAGAAAACTTGAGTGCGATGATCAGCAGGAAAAGTATCTAATCTTACGGCAAAAACAGAGAGCTTACCGGCGCTTCCCGCCGCTTCAAAGAGACGTCTTTCGTCATTATTAAATCGAGATGGTGTATCTGCATCAATATCACGTACTCGCTCACTATATTCATGATCAGATGCCAGTTTATCCGTCGCATGAATTTGTTTCGCATGATAATGTCGATTATCCAGATTGGTTAATATCTCTTCCGGAGTGTCACCTAAATCAATTCCCAAATGGTTGATAAGCTCTGCTTCACCTTGTTCATTAACACGGGCATAAAGAGATAACTCAGTATAAGCAGGACCGCGGCGCACTAATGCACCCCCTGAGTTATTACAAATGCCTCCAATCACCGAAGCACCAATACAAGAAGACCCTATCACTGAATGTGGCTCTCTTCCTAATGGCTTTAATACTTTTTCTAAGTGCCATAATGTACTGCCAGGAAAGGCAATAACTTGGTTATAGTCAGAAAGAACTTGTATTTTATCTTGGCGCAAGGTACTGATGATAACAATATCACGATCATAGTCATCACCACTGGGGGTTGAACCTTCTGTTAACCCCGTATTTGCCGCTTGCATAATAATAATTTTATCGGCTTCAACACAGGTTTTAAAAATACGCCATTGTTCTAATAAAGAGCCAGGGAATACCACTGCCAGTGCTTTTCCCTGCCCGGAACGGAACCCTTTACGATATCGCTCTGTTTTATGCTCTTGGGTTAATACATGTTTTTTACCGACAATACCTTCTAACTTACGAATAAAATGCTGGTTTGTGGAGCTGCTACTCTCATTCATTGTCCCTATCCTATTCCTGTCTTGTCTGATTTTTCTATTTATCACAATTTAATTTTTATTTAAAAATAATGAGATAAAAAGAAATGTATTATCAATATAACCACTTTTATACCATTGTGAGCAAGTTAATCACAATAAATTAGCCACTAGTTTGATAAAATAATTATAGCTACCATTAATAAAACGCTTTTTACAAAGAGTATTTATCATTCCATGATTAAATATTCTCTTTCATTAATTTCTCTATTGCTAAATTATTCCATGCTTGGCAACTACGGCTTTGATAACTATTTTGATTGGTGGCTAAAGCTAATTGATAAGATAACGTAGGGGAAGTAATGGGAATAACCACTAAATCATCGATAGGATATTTATTACACATGCTATTAGGTAACAGTGTGATCCCGACACCGGCTTTAACCATTGCAATAATTAAATCTAAATGATTACTTCTCCCCACAATTTGTGGTTCAGTGTTATAAATCCCACAAGCACTACGTACCAAATCATTAATACGAAAATCTTCTGAAAAAAAGATAAACCGCTCTGTAATAAGCTGTTTAAAATTAACCTTCTTATCTTTAGCCAAAGGATGGGATTGTGCTACTAATAACATCAAGTGATCTTCTGAAAAAATGGTTAATTCAAAATCTTTATCATTAAAAGGTAACATCACTGCAGCGGTTTCTACCGTGCCTTCTAACATCGCATCTTCCATCTGTTTGGTGCCCAGCTCAAAAATTTTAAGTTCAACATTGGGATGGCGAGAGCTAAACGCCATGATAATATCAGCAAAATAGGTTGAGGCTATAACAGGAGGTAATCCGACATTTAAGGCGCCTGTTAAAGGTTCATCTTTATCATTTAATGCTTTATTCATACTATTAAATTGAGCGAGGATCTGCTTTGCATGCTCATATAAAATAGCACCGTCATCGGTTAATTTTACCCCATCCACTTCTCTTATTAATAAAACAGTGCCTAATTCATCCTCTAATTTTTTAATGCTACGGCTAATAGCTGGTTGTGTGATAAATAGAGCATCAGCAGCTCGGCTAAATCCATTTAATTGAACAACTTCAATAAAATAGCGTAAAACACGAATATCCATAAATAATTTTTACCTTATTACTTTTGGTTATACCCCCAATAATAATAAACCATTTCCTTAAAAACAAAATTAGCGATAGAACATTAAGCATAATGTAAGAACTTTACTATCACTTAGTAGATTATTATTTCAGATTTTTTGGAGATTATATGACAAACACAGTTATTAAGTACGTTTTAGACCGATTATATGATTTAGGTATCAAAGATATTTTTGGTGTTGCTGGTGATTATGCCTTCCCTATTGAAGATACGATTTGCAACAGCCAACAACAGCGTTGGATTAGTAACTGTAATGAATTAAATGCGGCATATGCTGCAGATGGCTATGCCCGAATTAAAGGTATGGCAGCATTATCCACTACCTTTGGCGTAGGTGAATTAAGCGCGATTAACGCTATTGCTGGTGCCTATGCTGAAAATTTACCGATTTTCCATTTAGTTGGCATGCCAGCAAGTGGCGTACAAAAAAGTAAACGCCTTGTGCATCATACTTTAGGTAATGGTGATTTTGATGTTTTTTATCAGATTGCTCAGCGCCTTGCTTGCGCTCATACTATTTTAACACCCGAAAATTGTGTGGAAGAAATGGAGCGCGTAATAGAAGCGGCATTAAAAGAGCGTCGTCCTGTTTATATTGGTATACCTTCAGATTATGCTAATAGTCAAGTAGTAGAGCCGTTATCTGTTACCACACCACAAAAGCCAACAAGTGATAAAGCAACATTAGAAAAAGCAGTATCAGCAATCGTTGAGAAACTCTCTCACAGCAATAATGTCTGTGTATTACCAGGCTTTTTATCTGCACGTTTAGGGTTAACAGATAAAATCCAGCATTTTATTGATAAAACAGGTTTACCTTATGCCACTATGTTTATGGATAAAAGCATATTAAGTGAATCTAACGCGCAATATGTTGGTATGTATGACGGACAATTAATGACACCAGAGGTCAGAGAATTTGTTGAAAGTAGTGAATATATATTAGGGATCGGTACATTACTGACTGACTTTAATACAGGCAGTTTCACTGCTAATATAAAATCAGAACAATTTATCAGTATCATGCCAGACTATGTTGAAATTGATTCTGTGATCTACTCCTGCGTTTATATGACAGATATTCTTTCTGAATTAACCCAACGACTGCCAAATAAAACTTATCATAAAATAACAGCGAAAGGATTAGGTGAAGCGGTTATATCTGATAATGATAAAATTACAGCACAATATCTCTATCCTCGTTTAGAACAATTCTTTAAGCCTAATGATATTATTATTGCAGAAACAGGGACCTCATCCATGGGATTAGGCTTCGCTTTATTACCTGAAGGTGCACAATTTCATAATCAAACACTATGGGGCTCTATTGGTTGGGCAACACCGGCGGCATTAGGCGCTGCGTTAGCGGCACCAGAAAAACGCATTATTTTAATTACCGGTGAAGGCTCTCATCAATTAACAGTACAAGAAATTAGTCAATTTGTTCGTTTCGGTTTAAAACCTATTATTCTAGTATTAAATAACGATGGTTATTTAATAGAGAGATTATTATGTGATTACCCCGAAGCTTATTATAATGATTTAGCTCAGTGGAACTATCATCAGTTACCTCAAGCCTTTGGTGCAACAGATTGGTATAGTGAAAAAGTGACGACAGCAAGTGAACTCGATAATGCGTTAAATAAAGCCGCATTAACAGATAGTGCATCTTATATTGAGATAATCACAGAGCGATATGAGGCCTCTGAATTAGCGCAAAAATTAAAAGAATCGAAAAGCTCGTTATATTCATTCTAAAATGAATAAGTAGAATAACTAATTAAGCATTTAACAGTATAAAATAGATAAAGCTTAGCTAATTTGCTTAATAAATAAGGTATAATTTAAATCATCGGCATACTCTAATTTTTATTTTTAATATAGAGAATATGCCGATATTTTTTACTACATTGGTCACACTATATTCAAACTATCATATAATGTTAGTAAAAATAATAAAAAAACTCTGAATAAATTACTGCAAAATAATTTAGAAAATATCTCTAATATAATAATGCCTGTCATAAAAATTAAACATAGCTAATATAAATTAGCTCTCAATTTTTTAGAGACTATGGCTTATTTTATGAAAAATATCGTAATACCTACCTCGTTAAGCTGCTTTTTTTTACTTTTTTCCCATTCAACATGGTCTGAAACCAATATTTCACAAACCAAACAACGAATTATCGACCAACGTAATTATTGGTTAGATGAGATCAAAAATGGTGTTATCACAACTAGCCCTCAAAAAGGATCGAGAACCGCCGAATTAGATAGAATAATCAGCAATAATTATCAAGCCATTACCGGCGAACGTAGAGAACTTGCCGAAGCGGATAAGTCACAGTCTCATACTTATGTGTTTAATACCTATGCTAATATTTTATTTGGTGATAAGGCTAAATCGATCAACTTTAGCGATATTCAAGCTTATCAAGATCTCAATAAATTACATAGCACAGGCACCTATGCTTATGATACAAACAAAAAAAGAGTACGCTCGATAGATTTTATCTTAAAAGAACTTTTTTTACGTGGTCGACCTTATCAAGTACTTGATAAAGAAGGTCATTATCTTGATAATTACACCACTATAACAGGCTCATCTTATCCCAGTGGTCATACGTGGAACGGATACAAACAAGCTGCAGTGTTATCCATCTTATTCCCTGAAAAGGGCAGTGAAATGTTTGCCCGAGCAATAGAATATGGTGAAAGTCGAGTTATTGTCGGAGCACACTTCGCAACAGATACCATCGCATCCAGAATAGGCAATTATTACCTGCTGTCACAAATGCTTGCAGATGATGACACCACCCGCACTTTTGTAGAGCTTGCCAAAGAAGTCCGCCAAAATGTTGCTAACCAATGCAAAAATCAACATTGCTTAACGACCTCGACAACAATCACTAACGATGAAACAGGTTATTACGCAACCAAAGATCCAGAGCCTGCGCCACGCATTACCCCTAATGAAATACCAACATCTGCCAACGCTTTACTGCGTTTACGCTTTGCCTATTTAACTAAAGAGCAACGACAATCTATCTTAGCGAGTACCGCCTACCCGAGTAATTCATTGGCTGGCTGGGCTGCAAACAAAGATGATCCAAACGCCAATTGGGGATTAATTAATCTCCCGAAAGCCTATAATGGCCCTAGCTATTTCTACAATCATTTTATTGTTAATCAAATAACTAATGAATTTGACTTTGCTGAATTTGGTCAACTTGATGAATGGAAAAATGATATTAATGGGCCTGGCAAATTAATCAAACAAGGCAATGGCACCTTGATCTTATCAGGCAATAACCATTTTGCTGGCGTTGAAGTTAATCAAGGCCATTTACTGCTCACTGGTGAAAACCACTATGCAAAAAATTCTTCCATTAATGGTGGTACATTGCTTCTTGAAGGAACACTAAACTCTTTACTAGATGTAAACAAAGGAGCATTGCTATTAAATGGTGGGAGCGTTGATTCTCAAGTCAATATCAATAACAAAGGGATACTTTCTGGTAAAGGAAAAATTAATAAGCTGGCTGTTTATTCAGGAGGCATCGTATCACCGGGTCATTCAATAGGTACAATTAATATCGATGATACTGTTATTTTTAATTCTGGTGGCAACTACCATGTTGAAATAAATTCACAAGGTGATAGCGATAAAATAATCAGTTTGGGTACCGCGACACTGAATGGTGGAATGGTTAATGTATCGCTTGAAAATAGCCAAAATCTGCTAACAAAAGATGATGTTCAAAGTTTATATAACACAAAATATACCATTTTAACGGCAGATCACGGTGTTAATGGTCAATTTACTGATGTAAATCCAAACTATCTTTTTTTAGGTACCACACTGTCCTACGATAAAAATTCAGTAATACTAAATGTCGGAAGAAATAACACCGCCTTTTCAAGTGTGGCTAAAACAAAAAACCAACTATCAATCGCCAATGCGATAGACGCATTACCCTTGGGACATCCTATTTATGAAAGCATTATAAGAATGGATACAGGGAATGATGCCCGCTCTGCCTATAATCAATTAACAGGTCAAATTCATGCGGATATCTTATCTAACCAACTCAACAATAGCCGGCAAATAAAAGAAACACTCCTCTCTCAGGTTAAAAATGCAGAAATAATTAATAGAGAGAAAGAAAGTACAGATAACAAAGGTCATGTTTGGGCTAAAATTCTCTCTAATTGGGAAAAGACTTCCAATGATGGCAATGCAAATAGCTATGATGCTTCCACTTATGGCGTACTATTAGGTGCAGATCAATGGGTTAGTCACGATAAAATGCTGCTTGGTATTGCAACAGGGATCACCAAAACCTCACTATCTGGTTATAACAGTCACGCAAATAGCGAAAATTACCACTTATCACTCTATGGTGGCTATGATTTTGACACAATCGCGTTACGTGCTGGTGCATCTAATACCTTTCATCGTATCCATACAACAAAATCGGTCAACTATGGTGTACAGTCAGATAAAAATAAGGCGAATTACAATGGGAACACTAGCCAAATCTTTATTGAAGCAGCTTATCCCATCACCCTCTCAGATACACAATTAGAGCCTTTTGTTAATTTTGAATATGCCAAAACAAAAAACGCCACCATTAACGAGCAAGGTGGACGAGCAGCCTTACAAGCCCATTCGCAAACTCTAGAGTCAACCACCTCCACTACAGGGCTACGTTTAAATAACCAATGGAAATTTAACAGTAAATCAACGGTTTCTCTCTATGGTGAGCTAGGCTGGAGACACCAATATAACGATGTAGAACGAGGGATCCATTTACGCTTCACACAAACCCAGCCTACATTTATAGCAAATAGTGTTGATGCTGCTCGAGATGCACTGGTGGTAAAAGCTGGAACAACTATCCAAATTAATGAGACATCAAAAGTCTCAATTGGATATAGCGGATTAGCGGCAAGAAATCAGCACGATAATGGTATTGATATAAAACTCTCTATCGCGTTCTAACATAAACAAAAAATGGCCTCACTGATGAGGCCATTTTTAAACAATCAACACACTAAATACAATTTTATTTCTCTGGCATTTGAGGCATAGGTCGACGGAATCGACGAGTGATCCACACCATATAAAGTATACCAATTGCCCCCCAAATCAGTCCTAATTCCATAGAGCCTGGTTCAAGGTTTACCCACAGTACCCCCATTGTCGCGGCACCAATAATCGGTAATATAAGATAGTTAATATGATCCATTAACCCTTTATTACGACGCTCACGAATGTAGAACTGCGAAATAACAGATAAATTGACAAAGGTAAATGCCACTAACGCACCAAAGTTAATTAACGCTGTAGCAGTGACTAAATCAAAAAAGATCGCCCCTAGCGCTAAAAAGCCAACTAACAGTACGTTAAATGCCGGTGTACGCCATTTGGGATGAACATAACCAAACGCTTTTTCAGGGAATACACCATCACGTCCCATCACATACAGCAGACGCGCAACACCTGCGTGAGCCGCCATACCCGATGCTAATACCGTCACACAAGAAAACACTAAGATAATAGACTGGAACAAGGCCCCTGCTACATACAGCATAATCTCAGGTTGTGACTCTTCTGGATTTTTAAAACGTGAAATATCTGGGAAATATAATTGTAAAAAATAAGAAACAGCGATAAAAATTAAACCACCGATTAACGCAGTTAAGAAAATCGCTTTTGGTATCACATTACCGGCATTGGGTGTTTCTTCAGATAAGGTACTAATGCCATCAAACCCTAAGAACGAGAAGCACAAAATTGTCGCGCCGGTTATCATTGGGATTAATTCAGCATCTACTGACGCAAATGGGCGGAAAGTCCATAACTCCCCTGTACCTTCGCCGTTATATACGCCATGAATTAATAAACCAACAAATACCACCATTACAGCTACTTGAATAACAACAATAACGGTATTTAAGTTAGCCACAACGTTAATTCCGCGTAGATTAAAAAATGTCATTAACGCGACTAACGCAACAACAAAGATCCACGGATCAACGCCTGGGAATATGGCTTGTAAATAAATTTTAGCCAATAAGATATTTATCATTGGCATAAATAAGTAGTCTAATAATGAAGACCACCCAACCATAAAACCAACATGTGGGCTCATGGATTTTTGTGCATAAGTATAAGCAGAGCCTGCTGAAGGGAAACGCTTGACTAATTTCCCGTAGCTCACTGCGGTAAATAAAATAGCGGTTAACGCAATAGCATAAGATGTTGCCACATGACCATTGGTTATGCCTGATACAATACCGAAAGTATCAAAAATCGTCATAGGTTGTAAAAATGCCAACCCCATCATGACGACTTGCATTAGCGTCAATGTCTTGCGTAATTGAACACGGTTATTAACACCAGTTTGATTGGTGCCGATAGAGGAGATGACATTATCTGACATGAGCGAACCCTCCCATAACTTCGAACTGAGTACTTGATAAACTCAACCGACAGTTACTGGGAAGACTTCGCATCTGTCTATAAACAGAATAGAAAGAAGTTTTTGAGGACAGGAGTGAGTTTAGGAGACGCCGTGCTCCGTAGTCATCATTACCGCAGGTGCCGTTAGGCCCGACTGCGAAAGAGAATAATTGTACCATATTAGCATTCCTCTATCACGACAACCCTTTCTCTAAGGGGCTGGCTGCTAATCAAATTATGTTATCTATTCAGACTAAAATAAGTCTGACCTCTTGGTGTAGTAATAAGTAAAAAGCAAAAAAAAACCGATGCAGTTAAAACGCATCAGTCATATTTTTAGTGGGCGCATTTTGCACGTCTCAGACTTAAATAGCAATAGATTTTCATCAAAAAACCACCTTTTTTTACGATCTTTTTAAATAGCAAACTAAGTTAGCCTTTACTGTCACATTTCATTGACAATATTTGCGTTTTTATCACAAAGCCTAACTTTGAGATATAGCCTATTGTCGTTTGGTATTAAACAACAAAAATCATTAATACATTAACAATCAAAAAGTTAATTAATTTTGCATGTTATATACAACAATACCAACCAAAATAAAGCATCAATGATACATAAACAAATCTAATGTAAATTAATTGCTTCTTTCACGCTATAAAGACTAAAAAAGATACAGACAACTGAAATACCATTATTTTTCAACAAGCCATATAGAGTAATCAAAAACGATTTTCAGTAATAAGAAAAAAAGATTAAGTATTCAGTAAAGATAGTCAGTGGTTAAAACAAATGAACCTTATTTTTAGGTGATTCATTAAACTAAATATAAATGCCTATTATGCATTTTGCCAGTATTGGCTTTAATTAAATAACAAAAAAAGCTCCACATAATGTGGAGCTAGATTGACACACACTGAGGGATAAAACTAGAAGTTGTAGTTTAATCCGATGTTATAACGACGGCCTTCTAAGGTTGAACCGTAATTATCTCTTTCGATGCGACGATCAAAAACATTATAGACGCCACCGATCAGATTAAGTTGCTTCGTTAGACTATAGCTAGTACCTACATCAACAAAGGTGTATGAAGGTGTGCTCTTAGCCATTGAAGTACGTGATAAATAATCTGATGTCTTACCACGGAAATTAATGCGTGCCCAAGTTTCCATTTCAGGCGTGGTTTCCCAATTTAAGGTCGCGTTTGCCATATGGCGCGGTTGCTTATTCAGAGGCTTACCTTTGAAATCGCCACTCTTTTGTTCCGTATCTGTGAACGTGTAGTTTGCTGCTAAATTCCATTCTGGAGAAATAATCCAGTTAGCAGTAACTTCAACACCGCGCATATTGGCTTTATCAACGTTAGTTCTATCACTTACAAAATCATAAGGGTCGCCACTATTACCAACACCATCAGCTAATGTACAATCGCGCATACCCGGTGCTTTGTCTGAACGACTATCGCAACGACGAACTTCTGTTATTTTATCTTTAAAATCAGTATTATAAATCGTCAAACTTGCCGTTAAGTTATCACGATTATCCCAAATAATACCAATTTCCTCTGTCACCGATTTTTCTGGTTTTAAGTCAGGATTACCGTAAATAACTGCATCATAACGACCACCGCCAGTCCCTTGTCCCCAAGTAGCTGTCGCTTGACGTAAATCCGGTGAACGATATCCAGTAGATACCCCACCTTTTAATGTCCATTCATCAGCTAAATGCCAAACACCATAAACTCGCGGTGTCCAGTGAGTACCAAAGTTTTCATCTTTATCCATCCGTAAACCGGCGGTTAAAGCGAAGTCGTTTGTCAATGTCCACTCATCTTCAGCAAACAGCGCCCAACTATAGCGATCTAGCTTATTATTACCTTTAAGCTTATTGCCTTCATCTTTCAGCTCTTCATAGCGATATTGACCGCCGACACTTAACATATGATCACCAAACATAAAGACGGTTTGGTTACGAACAGTTGTATCATCATAATCCATTTTACGTGATGGATTGCGGCTTTCATCGCGCTGAACATAGGTATTCATAGTACCAAAATCATAAATACCATCATGGGTTAAGGCATAATGCGTTAGCTCATAATCAGTAAAGCTACTTTGTGGTGCCTTTCCTTTAACAAGTTCAGCTGATTTTGAATAGCCAACACGTGAATCACGATGTTGATTATCTTTTTTAAATTCAAATTCAACGGTATTTTTCTCATCTGGTGTCCAGCTTAATGTACCGCCACCACTTGCCGTGATCTGACGGTTATAGCCATCAACACGTCTATCTTCACCACGGTGAGAATATTGCCCTTGCAGCTTTAGACCTAACACATTATCAATCAATGGACCTGCAGCATAGAAACTACCTTGTCCTGTATTCCCTTCATTTTTACGCTCAGTCAACGTTGTGTTACCACGTAAACTAAAGTTCCATTCTTTTTGCGCTTTACGCGTAATAATATTGATAACGCCTCCCATGGCATCAGAGCCATATAAAGAAGACATAGGGCCTCTTACTACCTCAATACGCTCAATCGCGGGTAAAGGCGGTAACCAGCCTTGTTCAATACCTGAGTTATCACTATTAGGACGCGTTTCACGAGATGCAACACGCTTACCATCGACTAAGATCATGGTATACTTAGGATCCATACCACGAATACTAATATCAGAGCTACTACCGCCCCCTGTCACTAGCACCCCCGGAACATCTTTTAGCGCATCAGTTACATCACGATATGATTTTGTTTCTAATTGTTCACGAGTTACAACTGAAACAGAAGCTGGAGCATCTTCAACAGTCTGTTTAAATCCCGAAGCGGTTGTCACCAGTAACCTTTCAGGATCTTCTGCGGAAGCTGTCATCACAAAACTTGATGCAAGAGCAGCAACAACGCCAAGCGCAATTTTATTTTTCTTTAACACTACCATTCCCGATTCTCCAAGAATATATATTCTTTAAGTTTTATATAGATGGACAGCTCGACAGTTGCTCAACAATGAAGGTAATTAATTTAATTACCCTTAGTTATTTTGATATTATTTTTATATCCCTATTGACTAAATTCCTATACTTCTGCTGTTATTGTTTTATGCTTCTATAAGATTTTTATCATTCAAGTAATTTGACATATGAATTTTCTTTTAAAACAATGTGTTAATAAAATCCTATTAATAGTGACAATATATTTATCAGGCTTGTCTGTAGATTAATCAAACAAATATATACCTACACCTATTTGCATATTGCTATTGATTTTCTATCCAGCTGTTTCATTAACAGATAAATATGCCAAAGTTTAACCTGATAATTTATTCATCACTTTTTTGCATTAAAATTAATTAATTGAGAATAATGTGACAAATAAGAAGAAAATTCGCTTAATTGATATAATACTCGATATTCAATATATGACTTCTTATACAACGATGCGTTATTAGATGAGCTAAAAATCGCTCTAGAGAGTGGATGATGACGCTTTACATACATCAGATCTATTTTCTATAACCAATAACACTGTCGTCACATTATTATGCAATAAACTGTTTGCTAACAATAAAGCAAATAAGAATACTTATCAATGCGATTGCGAATATAAATTAGAATTTTCTCTTATTTGTGTAATTATTAGTCATAGAATAGAAAAAGAGCCGGCTAAATTGTGATAAAGTTCACAAATTAGCCGGCTCTCTATTTAGTGATAAAACTAACTATTTTTTGTTTTCAATATGCTCAGGAAACTGCATTTCACTGTAACGAATAAAACGTGTTTTCTTCACTATTTTATAGGTAAACCAAATCAGCAGGAATAATGGGATCCCAATATAGGTTGCCACAACACCATACCAGTCAATAGTATCTTCTAAAAATGCCTGATAGTTTTGACCTAATGTAATAATTAAACAGAGGATAAAGGCAAAAATAGGTCCTACAGGGAAGAAGCCTGAACGATATGGCAATTCATTCAGATCACGACCTTGTGCTACATAACCCCGACGAAAACGGTAATGACTGATTGCAATACCTAACCAAGCAATAAATCCTGTCATACCTGATGTATTTAATAACCATAAATAAACCGTTTGGTTACCATACATTGAGCTTAAAAAGCATAAACCCGCAACCACTGTTGTTGCATAAAGTGCATTACGTGGAACACCGTTTTTAGATAATTTACCAAAAAATTTCGGCGCTTTACCTTCTCTTGCTAAGGTAAATAACATACGCGTAGATGCATACATACCGGAGTTCCCTGCCGAAAGCACCGCCGTTAAAATAACTGCGTTCATGATAGCGGCAGCTGAAAGTAACCCTGCATTTTTAAATACCAGTGTAAATGGACTCACACTGATGTCACCCACATCATTACGTAGCAAGTTAGGATCGGTATAAGGAATGATTAAACTGATAATTAATATAGCTAGGATATAAAACAGTAAAATACGCCAAAAAACTTTACGTACTGCTTTAGGAATATTTTTCGCAGGATCTTTCGACTCCCCCGCTGCGATACCGATAAGTTCAGTTCCTTGGAAAGAGAACCCAACAATCATCGCTACCCCTATCATGGCGGCAAAACCACCAGCAAAAGGCGCATCGCCGATTTCCCAGTTGTGCCAACCTGCATTTTCAGCGCCTTTCATAATACCGGTGATCATCGCAATACCCACCGCAATAAAAATAATCACGGTCGATACTTTAATTAATGAAAACCAATATTCCGCTTCACCAAATCCCTTTACAGAAATATAGTTAAGCAAGAAAATAATAGCTAAAAATAACGCACTCCAAATCCAACCATCCACATCAGGGAACCAATACAGCATCACGAGCTGCGCGGCAACTAAGTCAACTGCAATCGTCACAGCCCAGTTGTACCAGTAGTTCCAGCCTAGTGCGAAACCAAATCCTTCATCAACATATTTAGAGCCATAGGTTGAAAAAGATCCGGAAACAGGCATAAATGCCGCTAACTCACCAAGACTGGTCATAAGGAAATAGACCATAAGCCCTATTAATGCGTAAGAGAGTAATGCGCCCCCAGGCCCTGCTTGAGCAACAGTTGCACCTGATGCGACAAAAAGCCCTGTACCAATTGAACCACCAATAGCGATCATCGCTAAATGTCGCGCCTTTAATTCTCGACGCAAAGTGCGTACCGCACCCGATTTTGCGGTATCTGTTTGTTGTTCTGACATTATCATTCCACGGTTATATTCATATTCCTAGCATCGATTGTAACAAATCTGGCTGTGGTGAATAGCAAGGATCTAGGATTATAAGATACCTTCATAATCGGGCGTCAATTATTAGTAACTTATCAAGCGTTGTCGATTAAATGTTCAGCATTACAATATGAAAGTAATTTTTTGAGGGCATCAGAGACATGTTTTTGGCGGTGATAGACCAAATATAAAGTACGTTGTAATTTTAGACCTTCGACCTTTATCTCTTTTAAAGAGCCACTCTCTATTTGATCTTGGATCACTCGGCGAGATAAACAACTAATCCCCATTTCATACATTACAGCATGTTTTATCGCTTCTGAATTACCTAATTCCATTTCGATTCGATATCCGGGTAATGAAGCAAACAGCAGATGATTGAGTACATCTCGCGTCCCTGAACCATTTTCACGTAAGATCCACGGCGCGGATTGAAGATCGGCTAATGTCACTGTTTTCGCCTTAGCTAAAGGATGTTCAGGGGAACAAAATATGACCATTTCATCCAGTAGCCATTTTTGACTGATCAATTCAGAGCTTTGGCAAGCCCCTTCAATCAGGCCTAAATCAACACGGAACTCACTGACTGATTTGACGACTTCTTCCGTATTACCAATGCTCATTTCAAGTGGAATATCGGGGTAGTTACGATGAAAATTACCCAACATTTGTGGCAAAATATAATTACCAATAGTGGTGCTAGCAGCAATACGTAATGCACCATTTCCGGATTGAAATAACTGCTCGACTTCCGTAGCTCGCTCAAGTAAAGAGAGTGCCCTTGGATATAATAATCGCCCATGTTCATTAGTTACTAAGCGCTTCCCCACTCTATCGAAAAGTTGTACTCCTAACTGAGTTTCTAGATCAGTTAAAGAAGCACTCACAGCGGATTGAGATAATGCCAACTGTTGTGAAGCCTGTGTTGTAGAACCACTTTTAAGTACTTCAGTAAATACTTCCAGTTGTCGCAATGTAATACGCATGTCCATCCCACCTTTTAGCTGTCATAGTAATAACATACTATCCACAAACCAATAACATACCAAGAACAATTGTGAAAATATACCTATATTAGTTTTAGTGGTTATTATTATAAAAATAATGAATTTAATAAATAATAGTATCTGTTATATGCTTATGCAAAATTTACATAAGCAAGGTTTTTCTATGTCAGAGCAAAGTCAAACAACCACATTGGCTAAAAAATGTTTTATTCCTGTTTATCGCTGGCTCCCTGGCTTGCTGCTAACAGGTATATTAACCGCCCTCGCTATTTACGTAGGTGATATTCCATGGTTTTCCAGTATGGGGTTAGGTGCTCTTACACTGGCTATCTTATTTGGCATTATTGCGGGTAATACGGTTTATCCCATCGCTAAACCTTATAGTGATGAAGGCGTTAAGTTTGCCAAACACTATTTACTACGTGCGGGGATCATCCTATACGGTTTTAGACTCACTTTTCAGCAAATTGCAGATGTAGGTGCAACAGGATTAATTATTGACGCTATTATGTTGACCTCAACTTTTCTCATTGCAATGTGGGTGGGGAAAAAATATTTTGGTCTTGATGATCAAACCGTCATGTTAATTGGTGCTGGTAGTAGTATTTGTGGTGCGGCTGCGGTCATGGCAACAGAGCCTGTTGTCAAAGCTCAGGCGAGCCAAGTTGCGGTGGCTGTATCCACTGTCGTAATTTTTGGAACTATCGGTATTTTCCTCTACCCATGGTTTTTCCATCTTAACGCTTTTGCGGGTTGGTTACCTTTTAGTGAAGAAACTTTTGGTATCTTCGCTGGTTCAACCATACATGAAGTCGCTCAAGTTGTTGCGGTGGGTCATTCAATTAGTCCAGATGCAGAAAATGCAGCCGTAATTAGTAAAATGATCCGCGTGATGATGCTGGCACCTTTCTTAATTATCCTTTCTACTTATATTAGTAAAAAGGGCCGTAAAACAGTAGGTGCGACAACAGAAAAAAGTCCGATAACTATTCCTTGGTTTGCTGTGTTCTTTATCTTAATGGCTGGTTTTAATTCATTTAATTTAATTCCTGCCGCTATTGTGAGCTATATCGTTACTATTGATACTATTTTATTGGCAATGGCGATGGTAGCACTAGGTTTAACAACGCATATTAGTGCGATACGTCAAGCGGGTGTAAAACCACTACTGCTAGCTTTATTTCTCTTTTTCTGGCTAACGTTAGGTGGTGCTGCTATTAATATCTTTATCCAATCTGTGTTGATGTGATTGTTTAATCTATCCTTGAGTATGTACCTCCGTATTGCGCAACTTATTCTAGTTTAAGTTGCGCCTTTTTATTTTCCTCATATTCAGATGTCAATAAGCCCCCGATTTGTTATCGTAGTGTGAAATGAGATTAGAGGAGAACTATGATGAAATTTGTTGGCGCACATGTCAGTGCTGCAGGTGGTGTTGATCAGGCTGTATTACGAGCTCATGAGATCAAAGCAACGGCATTTGCTCTTTTTACTAAAAATCAGCGCCAATGGAAAGCAGCCCCTTTATCAACTGAATCGATTGATAAATTTAAAAAAAATTGTGAAATCTATGGCTATGGTCCTGCACAAATTTTACCACACGACAGCTATCTGATTAATTTAGGGCATCCAGAAGAAGAAGCCCTTGAAAAATCAAGAGCCGCTTTTCTCGATGAGATGCAACGCTGTGAGCAATTAGGCATTGAATTACTTAATTTTCACCCAGGTAGCCATTTAAAAAAAATCGATGTTGATAAATGTCTGCAACGCATCGCTGAATCAATTAATATCACCTTAGATAAAACTCAAAATGTAACCGCAGTGATTGAAAATACCGCTGGACAAGGCACTAACTTAGGCTATCGTTTTGAACATCTCGCCGCTATTATCGATGGTGTAGAAGATAAATCTCGAGTGGGCGTTTGTATTGATACTTGTCACACTTTTGCTGCAGGTTATGATCTACGTACCGTTGAAGACTGTGAAAAGACCTTTGCTGAATTTGATAATATTGTCGGCTTTCAATATTTAAAAGCCATGCACTTAAATGATGCTAAAAGCGAATTGGCTAGTCGTGTCGATCGCCATCATAGTTTAGGCAAAGGCAATATTGGCAAAGTACCCTTTACTTATATTATGCAAGATACCCGTTTTGATGGGATCCCACTTATCTTAGAAACAATTAATCCTGATATTTGGCCAGAAGAAATAGCTTGGTTAAAATCACAACAAACTCAATAACCTTATTTCTTTTTTACTTGCGATTTGGTGTACTAAAATCGCAAGCCTCTATTTTTTTATCCGTATGCTATTTTGGAGTCTCTCATGTCTGTAGTCGTTGGTGTTGGAGTGATCATCGTCAATGAAAAAGGTGAAGTATTATTAGGTAAACGCTGTGGTAAACACGCCCCTTATTGGTCAATTTTTGGTGGCCATGTCGATCCGGGGGAAACCTTTGAGCAATGTGCTATTCGTGAAATTGAAGAAGAGATTGGCATTACCATCCCTACTCCTGAAGTGATTGGGATCAGCAACAATCTACAAACTTATCAATTAGAAGGTAAACATACCGTATCTATCTGTATGCTAGCGCAATATCAAGGTGGCGAGCCTAAGTTAATGGAGCCAGATAAATGTTCTGAACTACGCTGGTGCTCACCTGATGATTTACCTGAACCTCATTTTGAAGCGAGCCGTAATTCTATTGCTTTATGGAAAAGTAAACGTTTCTATCAACCTTAATTAACACTCTTCATCATTATTCTGAATATTCTTTATTCAGAATAATGTTTTTCCCCTACTTAGTTATTATTCAACGTGATCTTTTTTCTGTTTAATTTCCTTTATTATATTTGGCTTATTTTTGAACATAAATAATTTAATTCATTGATTTATATATAGATAAAAACTTATTGTACTATTTTTATTCATTTTTTTATTTAATAAACAAGGAAGTGCTCTATTTACACCCTCAGATCAAGCGTGTATTCTCTACACTATCAAGCTAGTACATTGAGTCATTTTTTATAAGGACATGTTATGTCAGAAGTCACATCCATTGCTAAACGCCCATCTATACTCGGTGGTGCGATGATTATTGCCGGTACGGCGGTAGGCGCCGGTATGTTCTCCATCCCTATTGTGACTTCCGGTGTGTGGTTTACCGGCTCTATCTTTTTACTCATTTATACTTGGTTTTGCCTATTTATGTCTGGCTTAATGATCTTAGAAGTTAATCTTCACTACCCCCTAGGATCAAGCTTTCATACAATTACCAAAGATTTATTAGGTAAGGGGTGGAGTACCATTAATGGTCTTTCTATTGCTTTTGTTCTCTATATTTTAACTTATGCCTATATTTCTGCAGGTAGTTCCATCATTGTGCAAAATTTTGCTAATGTGGTTAGCTTGCCACAAGCCGTTGCAGGCTTACTATTTGCTCTTGTTGTTGCTTTCTTCGTTTGGTTATCAACCCGAGCCGTTGATCGCTTAAGTACCATATTAATTGGCGGTATGATTGTGGCTTTTGTATTTGCTATCGGTGGATTATTTACCGAAGTGAAAATGCCAGTATTATTTAATACAACAGAAAGCCATGCCAGTTATTTACCTTATGCACTAGCCGCATTACCTTATTTATTAACCTCCTTTGGTTATCACGGCAATATTCCTGGATTAGTCACCTACTACCGTAAAGACGGTAAAGCCGTGATGAAAAGTCTATTAATTGGTACCTTGATTTCGCTGGCTATCTACATTTTATGGCAGTTTGTTGTACAAGGTAATATTCCTCGTGAAGGCTTTAAACAAGTCATTGCTGAAGGCGGAAATATTGGTAACTTACTGGCACAAATGCGTATCAATACAGCAAATACTTCCGTTTCATTCTTATTAGACTTGTTCTCATATATGGCATTAGCGAGTTCATTTTTAGGCGTGTCTTTAGGGTTATTTGATTATTTAGCTGATTTCTTTAAATTCTCAAATACAGGGACAGGACGTTTAAAATCGGCCATCGTAACTTTTGTACCACCTACTATTTTAGCGATTATTTTTCCTGATGGCTTCTTGTATGCTATTGGCTTTGCAGGACTTGCAGCCACAATTTGGGCGGCGATTATTCCAGCATTAATGGCAAAAGCCAGTCGCCAACGTCATCAGCAACAAAGCTTTAAAGCACCTGGTGGCACCTTTATGATTATCTTTGTGATCTTATTTGGTGCAATTAATGCGATTGCACACATATTAGCAAACTTTAATCTCCTACCTATTTACCGCTGATCTTCCGTCAAGCCAGCAATATGCTGGCTTGAACCTTCTTCTGCCAAAAAAATATTGCGAAATACTTGCCAAGTTTCAGTACTACGAGTAATTTTGTCGCCATTATCGTCAATGCTATTTATAGAAGGTTACCTATGGCAAAAGCTAATGAAATTAAGCGCGGTATGGCTATCAGTTATAACAATAAATTATTATTGGTAAAAGATATCGACATCCAAGCGCCAAGTGCTCGCGGTGCAAGTACTTTGTATAAAATGCGCTTTACTGATATTCGTACAGGCCAAAAAGTAGAAGAACGTTTTAAAGGGGATGATATCCTCGATACTATCAACTTAACACGCCGTGCGGTCAGTTTCTCGTATATCGATGGTGATGAATATGTCTTTATGGACAATGAAGATTATACACCTTACACCTTCAAAAAAGATCAGATTGAAGAAGAGCTGCTGTTTATTCCAGAAGAAGGCTTAGCTGGAATGCAGGTCTTAACTATGGATGGACAAGTTTTAGCTTTAGAGTTACCGCAAACTGTTGATATGGAAATTATCGAAACAGTACCGGGCATTAAAGGTGCGTCAGCGAGCGCTCGTACTAAGCCTGCTACTTTACCAACAGGATTAGTCGTTCAAGTTCCTGAGTACCTCTCTACAGGGGATAAAATCCGTATTCATATTGCTGAACGTCGCTATATGGGTCGTGCTGATTAATTAACCGCCAAAAACCACCCTCACACAGTCATATTTTACTGATGTGATGCTAAATAGGTCAGATAATCGTAAGAAACCCACTGTGACAACGATTATTTGACTTGTTTACCTAATCATTCCCTGTCAATACATAATTAAAAATATTGCACATTAATTATGCCATTTTTCTCAGCACCATCCATCCAACGAATTTCAGCTTTCCCCATATCTTGAGGCAGTATAATTGATGATGATTGTTCAAAAGAGGTAGGGAAAATAGACTGGGTTGATGTAAAGACTTTGTTATTTTTGTAACATTGGTACTCAGCTTGATCGAGTGTGAAATTAATTTCACAAGCTGGATCAACAATCGCTCCTCGTACATAAATCTGTCCTGTGGTTTGCTGTGCTGTTGACGCCCAAGCAAATGATATCGAACTGGAAACGAGAAGACTGCATAAAATGGTCAGATATTTTTTCATAACGACCTCACTTCTTGTTTGCGCAGTAGGTATGAGGATCACGCCTACTCGACATACTTTTATCATAGCAATAAAATATGACATTCATATAGACACAATAAGAATGTTTGATGTCTATCAAATATGAGTGGTTTTTTATTTATAAATAAAAAATCAACGTTGATTTAAGCTTAAGTCAAATATCCATAACTTTAATAACCTAATTATTTAAACATCAACTTTCTATTTAATTAACACAATTTATTTTATTATTAGTATTAATTAACTAATTATAAACAATATTCATTACTGCTAGATGATCGTTAATCCATTCGATATCCATAAAACCTTTATTATTAATTAATTGCGAGTTAAATTGCTGATTAGCATCTAGTTTATATTGAAAGTCTTTCATCTCCTTACCATTCCAACAACTTGTTTTAACAGTATTTTCTTCTGATGATGCAAAACATCCGCCTTCGACAATAGCACCAACAAAAGTAATTGTTGTTGAGCCTAACACTTTACTTTCACGTGCTAAACTAGGTGCCGTTAATAATAGACCTAGACATGCTAAAACTATCGGTATCTTTTTCAAAATAAACCTCCTCTCATTTATTTAAGTACAGAATGTCCACGAGCCAATATGCTATTAAACTAATAACTAATATCGGCTAGTAACTTTATTTATTTAACTTTTATCTTTGATTAAAGTTTAGAAAGAAATTATAAAATACTCAAATTAAGACTATCAATAAAAAATATTCTATATTTGACTTATATCAAGATAAGAGAAGCTAACAAGCCTGAAACAAAAAGATAACATTTGCCTTAGCAATTAATTGCAAAGATATTTTTTTTTATTTTGGCTATAGTCCCTGCCATAAACTTGGAATATTTGTGATTTAGATCACAATTAATCAACGAATTTTTTAATTATCCTTATGAAACTTTCTACTGCTAAACAAAAATTGTCTCTTATCTTGCTGTTAAATTTGGTTGGATTGACTCTTTTTTTATCTTGGTATCTTCCCGCACAACATGGCTTTTGGCTTTCAATAGATACACATATCTTTTATTTTTTTAATCGGCAACTATTGCCAGACTCTTCTTTTGCTATGTTTGTGGCTTATGTCAATAATCGAGCATTCGATGTGATTATTCTGCTGGCGATGGGAGGGTTGTATTACCATACCTTTCGTCAGAAAGATTATCAGGGCAAACGCCATCTCATTATTGTGGGAATAGTTATGGTGCTAAGTGCAATCGTAATTAATCAGATTGGACAAAATATTCCTATCGAAAGACCTAGCCCAACACTTCATTTTCACGATGTGCACCGTGTAGGTGTAGTGACAGGAATACCGACTAAAGATGCATCAGGTGATAGCTTTCCTGGCGATCATGGTTTGATGCTACTGATCTTTTGTAGCTTTATATTACGTTATCTTTCATTTCGCTCTTTTTTATGCGCTCTTTTAATTACGGTAATTT
This sequence comes from Proteus sp. G2674, assembly GCF_009915195.1. NCBI lineage: Bacteria > Pseudomonadati > Pseudomonadota > Gammaproteobacteria > Enterobacterales > Morganellaceae > Proteus > Proteus sp. G2674. The sequence goes on along the minus strand of NZ_JAABLS010000027.1, from coordinate 97,510 downwards.
TTTCATTACCTCGTGTTATGGCTGGCGCACATTGGGCTTCTGATATCTTAGTTGGCTCTATCTCGCTCACTTTAGTCACAACAAGCTGGTTATTAATAACCCCTGCATCCGATATCATCATTCATTGGCTAGATGAGCATCTCCCTTTTAAAGGCAAAAAAGCATTTAGCTAATTAAGTATAAAAAATAAGTAAAAGTAAAAATAAGCGCCCTACTGAGCGCTTATTTTTTATCTGTAAAAGGATAGTTTTATAACAAAAGGATAATCATTTTTAGTATGTGTTCTTTATTATCTAATGTTTTGTAAATTAAGCCTCTTTCCTCTCGCCATTTGACTTTTCTTTATGTAAACTTTTTACGTTTCCACATTATTTATTGTTTAATGTGGATATTTACGTGCTTTAGAGCACGTTTTTCGCGAAATAGGGTTGCCAGAGTTAAATTACACTATATTCTCTGGTTATTTGGTGAATATTCATGTGCTCATCTCGCACATAAGGATGTAAGGGAAATCTGTCACAATGAGAAATAAACCGTTTATGAGAATGCTTAAGCTCATACCGGCGTTTATTGTCGTAGCTACGTTATCAGCCTGTAGTTCACAAAACGCGTCTTCACGCTTAGCTAATTCAACAACTGCCCCACTTAATAAATCTTCAAGCACATCTATTTCCCAAGCATCTCAAGATGAATTTGAATCATTGGTGAAGAATCTCGATATAAAATCTAAGATACTTGACCAATATGCAGACTGGAAAGGTGTTGCATACCGCTTAGGTGGCAATACAAAAAGTGGTATTGATTGTTCCGCTTTTGTCCAAAGAACTTTTCGTGATCAATTTGGTGTCGAATTACCTCGTTCAACCTCCGATCAGCAATTTGCTGGTACCAAAGTTAATCGTTCAACCTTAAAAGCGGGTGACTTAGTACTGTTTAAGACTGGTCGCACTATGCGCCATATTGGTATTTATATCGGTAATGATAAGTTTGTTCACGCGTCAACCAGCAGTGGTGTTATCGTTTCTGAAATGTCCAATGTCTATTGGAAAAACCGTTTCTATACAGCGCGTCGGATCATTGATAATAATACAACAACAAGTCTTGCTGATAACTATTCTCAAGCGTCATTAAGATAAAATTTTCCCTTATATCTTATCGCAATAAAAAAGCCCCAATACTTATTGAGTATGGGGCTTTTTTATGTTGTTTTTTCTTGCATAACAGAGCCATATAGCCATCGTTAGTGAGTATTTTTATCTAAGTACATAGCAATATATTGTGCATATGTCATAGAGAAATACCCATTAAGAACAAAAAAGAACTACAGATAAGAGTAGTCTGTTGGAAATGGCTCAGCAATTGCAACCCCAGCATTTTTTAAGCAACAAAGTGCTGCGCACTCATCATCACTATGTAAAAATAAACAAGGTACGCCATCCCACTCAATAATCACATTTTCAATATTGAGATTATTCAGATACTTTTGTAAGTTCTGTATTGCCTCATCTAAAGTCATACCATCATGACTTAGCAGTTTTAAGCCAATCAAGGTATTTTGTCTACTAGCATCATTCTCAGGTAGAATTTCTACCCTTGTTCCTGTAAAGCCTGCTAGCCACCGATAACTCAGCGGCAGCTTATGAACCACCGAAAGTTGTACATTTTCCACAAATCAATCCTGTTTCATCAACACGTTAATTTAATACATCATCAATACGAGTTTGAACTGACTTGCTCACACACATATTAAAATATTGTTAAAAATAAAGCATGAACGTTACAATAATCTTACAAAGAGAGAGGTATTTTAAGCTGTTTATTTCGCTTAACCTTTATCAACCTTCCTATCAGCCCTGATTACTCTTTTCAATTATTCTTTCATTTATTTAACATTTTATCAACTACATAAAATAATTGCATAAAATTTTACGCATTTAAGTAAAACAATCTATCAATTTTTATCATGATATTTCATATTACTAAAACAATAATAGATGATTATTAAAATAATCCCTAGTTAATTTAACAAAAATACAACATTAAGTGTTGATGCAAATCAAATAAGTTACATTGAAGGGAAAGAATTTAGAGAAATATTTAGTGAAAAACGTGGCGATAATGACATTTTAAAGATGAATAGAAAGGAAAACGCTATAAATACAGTGCATTTATAGCGTGATATTCTTATTTATAACGACGAGCAAGTAACAAGAAACTCATGGCACAGATAACACAAAATGCCATCGAACTCACCATCGGCCACTCAGTTTTAGCGGGTAACATTGCAATAGCGGTTCCAACTAAAGCCCCCACACCAAAACGGATAGTACCGGCTAAAGAAGATACCGTACCCGCCATATGTGGATAGTCTTCAAGAATAACGGCCATCGCATTTGAGGTTATCATGGCTATCCCACCAACATACATAGCCACTCCCACAACAAGGAAGTAAAAATGTAAATTAAGAGCAACCACCAATATTAAGAATATGCCCATTAAAAACTGCACAGTTAACCCAAAACGTAACATATTCAGTGCACCAAATCGGCGCACATAGCGCCCATTGATACTGGTCATGACAATCAAGAAAATAATATTAAAACCAAAGTACAAGCCAAATTGGTCGAATGGAATACCATGTAGTTCGATATAAACAAAAGGCCCTGCACTTAAAAATGAAAACATCCCTGCAAAAGAAAATCCCGATGCCAGGATATAGCAAAGTACTCGACGTGCTCTAAATAAGCTAATAAATTGACTAAATGTCACTCGCAGACTAAAACGTTGGCGGTGCTGTTTGGGCAAAGTTTCCGGTATATAGAGCGCAATTAATGCAGCAGCAATTATCGCCGCAATAGCAATACTCCAAAAAATAGCATGCCATGAGAACCAGTTCATCACCCAAGCACCAAGTAATGGCGCTAATAATGGAGCAATCGTCATGACTAATGCAACAAATGACATGCTTCTTGAGAACTCATCTCTTGAAAACATATCCCGCATTAAAGCATTAATGACAACACTTGCAGCGGCGGCAGCAAATCCATGTAGAAAACGCATACCAATTAGCATATCGATCGAGTCAGATAATGCACAAGCGCTCGACGCTAATGCAAAAACAATCACACCACCTAGAATAACCGGTTTACGCCCTAGACTATCTGCCATCGGCCCATAGACCATTTGTCCAATAGCAAAACCAAAGATATAGCTACTTAATGTCATCTGAACTTGGCCACCAGGCACGCCAAAATCCCGTGCTATAGTAGGTAAACTTGGCAGATACATATCGATAGCCAGTGGCATAAGCATGGAAATAAGCCCCAATATTAAAATGAGGCTAAAGTACGACGGACGTTGCTCTTGCACGCAGTTAAACTCCAAAAAACGACAAAATATAATTATTATTTAGGTAGATGAATGCTATTGATTTCTTCTTCTGTTAGCGGTCGGTATTCTCCTGGCGCTAAAGCATCATCTAATGTGATATCACCGATACGCTCTCGATGTAACGCGACAACATGATTACCCACCGCAGCAAACATACGTTTAACTTGATGGTACTTCCCTTCACTGATGGTCAGTTTTACCTCAGTCGGTGTTATTACTTCCAATGTCGCAGGCTTAGTCAATTCTTTTTCGCCATTTAACTGGACACCTGTTTTAAATTTCTCAGCGACATCCGTAGCAATAGGCTGTTCCAACGTTACGACATACGTTTTTTCACAGTGATGTTTAGGTGCCGTTATACGATGAGACCATTGACCATTATCGGTTAATAGCACTAACCCTGTAGTATCAATATCTAAACGCCCCGCAGCATGTAATTTATGTGCTAGTGGCTCATCAATAAAATAAAGAATGGTGGGGTTAACAGGATCATCCGTTGAACACACATAACCAATAGGTTTGTTCAACATAAAATAACGCGGGCCTAAAATTTGTGTCAACACATTGCCATCATAAGCAACTTCTTGTTCAGGTGTGATTTTAGTCGCACCTGTTTTTACCATTTCACCATCTATAGTCACGAGCCCTGCTCTAAGTTCACGAGCTACTAAATTACGGCTAATCCCCAATTGCTGGGATAAAAATTTATCTAATCGCATGAATTTCTCTGAAAAATGGAAGAGTACCATCTGATATGAGGCATCTATTAAAAATGAATATTAACAATAAAACAACTAATTAATTTACCCTTAAATCATTTAGCCTTTCACTGTATTTAATTACAGTCTTTCTGTTCGCACTCATCGCTAAAAAGTGCTACGCTGGTGCTCTGTTTTGCTTTTGATGTATGGTTATGGCTTTTACACTTAGACCTTATCAGCTTGACGCGGTTAACGCGACAATCACTTATTTTCGCCAACATAAAACACCAGCACTTATTGTATTACCTACCGGTGCTGGAAAAAGCTTAGTCATTGCTGAACTTGCCAAAAGAGCACGTGGGCGGGTATTAGTTCTAGCACATGTAAAGGAATTAGTAGAGCAGAACCATAGCAAATATGAAGCCTATGGTCTATCTGCGGATATTTATGCCGCTGGATTACAGCAAAAAGAGAGTCGAGGCAAGGTTGTTTTCGGCAGTGTGCAATCGGTAGCACGTAACTTATCACAGTTTGAGCATGCTTTTTCTCTATTAATTATTGATGAATGTCACCGTATTAGTCTGTCTGAAGATAGCCAATACCAACAAGTGATCAAACAACTTCAAACCATTAACCCCCAACTACGCATCTTAGGATTAACTGCTACTCCTTATCGTTTACCGACTGGTTGGATTTACCAATATCACTATCACGGTATGGTAAAAGGAGATGACAATTGTTTTTTCCGTGACTGTATTTATGAATTACCTTTACGCTACATGATAAGTCACCATTTTTTAGTCCCACCAACACGTTTAGATATGCCTATTTTGCAATATGACTTTAGCCAAGTTAGAACGAGCCAAAATGGTATTTTTAATCAAGAAGATCTCAATCGCGAAGTAAAAAAACAACAGCGTATTACACCTCATATTGTGTCACAGATAATTGAATACGGTGAACAACGCCGTGGTGTGATGATATTTGCGGCAACAGTAGAACATGCGACAGAAATCTTCACATTATTACCCCAAGGACAAGCCGCGTTAGTCAGTGCTGAAACCCCCTCTTCTGAGCGTGACGCATTAATTTCACAGTTTAAACAGCAACAGCTACGTTATATGGTTAATGTTGCTGTATTAACCACAGGCTTTGATGCCCCCCATGTTGATTTAATTGCTATTTTACGCCCAACGGAGTCCGTCAGTTTATATCAACAGATAGTAGGACGAGGATTAAGGTTATTTGCAGGAAAAACAGAATGTTTAATCTTAGATTATGCAGGTAACCCTCACGACCTTTATCTTCCTGAAGTGGGTAGTAAAAAGCCCAATCCAAATAGCAAACCGGTACAAGTGTTTTGTCCTCTCTGTCAATTCGCTAACACTTTCTGGGGCATAGTTGATGCAGATGGCGATATTATTGAGCACTATGGGCGACGTTGCCAAGGTTGGGAGCTTGATGAGCAAGGACAAAAAAAACAGTGTGATTATCGCTTTCGTTTTAAATTATGCCCACACTGTAATGAAGAAAATGATATCGCCGCACGGCGTTGTGTGCACTGTAATGAAATCCTAGTTGATCCTGATGATATGCTCAAAGCTGCTTTAAAGCTAAAAGGCGCCCTTATCCTTCGCTGTGGAGGAATGCAATTACTCAGTGGTCAAGATGAAAAAGGTGAGTGGCTTAAAATCAACTATTATGATGAAGAAGGTACTTCTGTTTCAGAACGATTTCGTTTAAAAACGCCTGCCCAACGTAAAGTATTTGAACTCAAGTTTTTACGCGAACACCAGCGCGCCCCTGGCGTTCCTTTTGTATGGCATAACGCTCAAGATATTATTAATCAGTTTGATTTATTACGTTATCCTGACTTTATTGTGGCACAAAAAAATAAAAAAGACGGCTTTTGGCAAATTCGTAATAAGTTATTTGACTATCATGGACGCTTTCGTAAAGCAGATACCTTATATTAAAGTCGATTTATATTTGCTGTTAGAGTGCTTTTTCGTTAAAATGCGCCCCGCTTTATCTGTTTTTAGATAAACCAAATCTCGAGCTTGTTGCTGGGTCGCCTGTAACAAGTATGTATTTTCTTTTTCATAAGAGAAAAAAGATGTTAACTATTAATGCAACAGTACGTAAAGAGCAGGGTAAGGGTGCGAGCCGCCGCCTGCGTGTGGCTAACCGTTTTCCAGCTATCGTTTATGGCGGAAATGAAGAGCCAATCGCTATCGATTTAGATCACAACGAAGTTATCAACCAAGAACACAAATCTGAGTTCTACGCTGATTTCGTTAACCTCGTTATCGATGGTAAAGCAACTAAAGTTAAAGTTAAAGCAGTGCAACGTCACGAGTATAAGCCAAAAATTACTCATATTGACTTCCTGCGCGCTTAATAAGCCAACCTTCGAGCTTTATTTTTCGGGACGCCGAGCATGTAACGCCACTTAATGTGGCGTTATTTGTTTCTATCTATTGCCTATTTTTCTGAAACTCTACGCTGTAACTGGTCGCGTAAATTAGGTGGAGTTCCTTTTATCGTCAGTGTATCGGTAGCAGGATCCCAAAAAATTCTTTCCCCCAACAGTTTCGCATCAAAATTAACCGTTAACCCCCCACCACTTCCTGAATACTTCATTAATTGGCGTAATGTACTGCGATCTGCGGGAAAAGTTTCCGCTAATTCATACCCTTTTTCTTCTGTAAACTGTGCAAAGTTTTGATCACCTAATGGCGGTAACTCTTGTGCAAGTTCAGTTAATGCAATCTCTTCACCCGATTGCAATTGCTCATTACAATAGCTGTAGACTTGTTCACGACAAGTTTGGCGCTCTTGTTTATTCATGTCTGATGCTTCACAAAAGTCATCAACCGCTTGTAATAAGCCTTTATTTTGTACTTTAGTATTTAAACCTTCTTGCGCCCCTAAAAAGTCCATAAAGAAATCTGAAACTTTACGTCCTACACGCCCTTTTAAGAAGGTTAAATAACGTAAAGAATCGGGTGAAGTTTCCCATTCAGTTAAATCAATACGAGCGATAATATCTGCATGAGGAATATCTAAATAGCGTGTTGAAGATACATCAAGACTGTCATTGACCCACATGCTATTACAGCTATTCAATACAGCGATTAATAAATATTCCACCGCGAGATAACGATAATGACAAAAAAGAACCGTTCCCCCTTCAGCAAAAGGGTATTTCGCTAACTCATCTTTAAGTCTAACCGTCGCTGCACGAGAAAAACCTAAAAATTCTTCTTCACCTTGACGTTGTAAACGTAATGCTTGAGCTAATTCGCTCTCTTCATTAAATAAACCATAGGCTTTACTTTTTGCACTATAAACACGATGTAACTCTTCGACCATCTCTTGAACAACCGGCTCAATGTCTAAGAGTGAATCACGTAGTACCACTTCTAATGTCTGCTCATCACGCTTAATAAGTTGGTGCAAGACTAACTGGTTAATATCTAGACTCATGGGCGCCCTCCTTTATCCCGATTCTTTTTGTGCGCGTATTCAAACATCCCCTACTTTTACTATCAAGGGGTATAACCGCAAAATAATTAATTTAATAGCAGAAAAATAACACGCCTTGCGGTAACATATAGCGTTTTATCCATTTAGTAGGAATTCAGATTTTATGCCACAAAAATCCCGTTATAGTGATGAACAAGTTGAGCAATTACTTGCAGAACTTGTCAGCGTTCTTGAAAAACATCATACTCCTACAGATCTTTCTTTGATGGTGTTGGGGAACATGGTGACAAACTTAATCAATACAAGTATTGCCCCTGCTCAACGAATGCTGATTGCAGACTCTTTTGTTCACGCTTTACGTGCTTCAATTGATGAAGGCAATATTCACTAATAAACACAGAAATATTTATAGACATGGTAACGAGAAATCAGTCCTATCGTGAAAAAGTATCCCAAATGATCAGTTGGGGTCACTGGTTTGCGCTGTTTAATATCATTCTAAGCCTTTTGCTTGGGAGCCGTTACCTGTTTATTGCTGATTGGCCAAGTACCTTTGCAGGTCGTCTTTACGCTATTGTCAGTTGGATGGGCCATTTTAGTTTTATCGTGTTTGCTATTTATATCCTTATTCTTTTTCCGTTGACCTTTGTGGTAGTTTCGCAACGATTACTTAGGGTGATATCCTGCGCCTTAGCTAGCACAGGATTGACATTACTTATTTTTGATATAGCTGTTTACCAGCAATTTCAACTTCATTTGACCCAGTTGGTTTGGGATTTGGTTATCAATCCAGATGAAGGTGAAATGGCGCGAGAATGGCAACTTATCTTTATTGGCATCCCCATTATCTTTCTTATCGAAATGCTATTTGCTACATGGAGTTGGCAAAAGCTGCGCAGCTTAAACCGCCAGCGATGGGGAAAACCATTAGCCTGTGTATTTATTAGTTGCTTTATTTTATCCCACTCTATGTCTATTTGGGCAGATGCTAATTTTTATCGCCCTATTACTATGCAACGTGCAAACTTACCGCTGTCTTACCCAATGACTGCACGTAAATTCCTTGAACGGCATGGTTTTATTAATCAATCTGAGTATGAGCAGCGCTTAATGAGCGAGGGTAATCCTGCGGCACAAAGTATCACCTACCCGCTTGCACCTCTTGATTATTCTAAAGATGAAAGCTCATATAACTTACTTATGATTGTGGTTGATGGATTAGGTAATGAAGACGTTGCCAAACTACCGAGCTTGCAACAATTTGCTGATAATAACCTCTCTTTCTCTCAACACTATTCAGCAGGCATAAATAACGAAACGGCGCTGTTTGGATTATTTTATGGCATTTCACCGTCTTATTTAGATAGTGTGTTAAGTAGCCGCAAAAACTCAGCGCTCTTTGACGCTTTAAATTATCGTCACTATCAATTAGCACTATTTTCAACTAACGGATTTAAATCGCCATTATTTACACAAGCGGTGCTGGCTGATTACTCACTACCTACTTCACGTAGTGAGGATAACGACACAACGATTAATAGTTGGCGTTCATGGTTGTTAAAAAATAAACAAAGCACACCTTGGTTCTCTTTCTTACAAATCAACGGTGATAAGCATACATCAGCTTCTCAAGCACAGTTAAATAGTCAATTAGAAACCATTTTTACTACTTTAAAAGAAAGCAACATACTTGATAATACCGTTGTGGTCGTAACGTCAAATTATCATCAGAACAATGATAAACAAGATAGCCAATGGCTTGTTAACAAAGACACTTTTAACTTAAGCCAATCGCAAGTTCCACTGGTAATACATTGGCCTAATGTTACACCACAAAAACTAGATAAACTAACCAGCCACCAAGATATAATGACAACGCTAATGCAACATGTATTAGGTGTTATTAGCCCTGCAGATAACTATTCTCAAGGCGAAGATTTATTTGCTAATACGCGTAATCACCCTTGGATTTTTACTGGTGATAATGAAACTCTAGTGGTCTTTTTACAAGATAATACGTTAATGATAGATAAACATGGCAGATATGCTTTGTTTGATAAATCAGGCAAAGAGATCCAATCCGCCAAACCTGATTTACGCCTATTATTGCAAGTACTTGCTGAGCAAAAACGATTTATTGAGCGTTAGTATTAAAAAAAGACTATAAGTAAAAAGTTAATAACAACTGACGTCACTATAATGAATAAAAATACAGCAGTTAAGTATCTAAGGGGTTGCTTTAGCAGTAAAAAACAGTAATATACTAAGCACAATCGGCATGTAGCGCAGCCTGGTAGCGCACTGTCATGGGGTGTCAGGGGTCGTAGGTTCAAATCCTATCATGCCGACCATTCTTATTTAAGAAAACCAACCACTTACGGTTGGTTTTTTTATGTCTGGAATTTGCTTGGTGTAAAACTGGTGTAAAACTGGTGTAAAACCCACATCAGATTTACCTTGTTTAAGTTCCAATTTTCGCCCTATTCCTATGCTGTAATTATTCTACAATTCATTAATATAGCTTATAGAATGAGAAGCCTTGCGAACTTAGCTCAAGAAGAAAGAAACAAAATAAATGTCGATTTAGTTGCAAGTGACGTTACATATTAAAGAACGACTCAATATGCTAATTGTTGTGTCCGAAGTTGACGACAGTGTATGATTACCTTGCAAACATACATTAAAAAATACAAATGGAATTATATGGAACTTTCTACATTACTTCTTTTTATCCCAGCCTGTTTTGCTTTAAACCTTGCACCAGGGCCAAACAACCTGCTTTCAATCAATAATGCAGCCTACTATGGGTTTGCTCGTTCATGTGCAGGAGGTCTCGGTAGATTACTCGCATTCGTGATTATGATTGTTCTAGCTTCATTTGGGCTAGCTGTTGTATTGCAAACATCTGAGTTCATTTTCAGTGTAATTAAATTTGCTGGGGTTGCTTATCTTTTGTGGCTCGCATATCAATTATGGAAAGCCCCAACTGATGAATTCAAATTTGATTCAAATAAGAAGAATAACTCTATTGCCAAATTAGCAAGGCAAGAGTTTTTTGTTGCAGCAGGAAATCCAAAGGCAATACTTATCTTTACGGCCTTTCTTCCGCAATTCGTTAGCCCACAATTACCGGCTAGTTCCCAGTTTCTAATACTTGGTTCTTTATTCTTGTTACTCGAGTTTATTGCAATAATGCTCTACGCTTGGTTAGGCTTACACATGAAAAAGTTGATAAAAAAACCACATGCTAAAAAAGTGTTCAATCGTATGTGCTCAAGTTTATTAGCTAGTGCAGGGATTGGGCTTTTAGTTTCACAGAAAAGCCATTAAATAACACCACACGCTGAGTAAACAGTCGCCTTTTATAAAGGTAAAGGCGACTTTTCTTTCTTTTATTTAAATGACTGATAAAAACTAATTGACGAATATTCTGACATTGTATTTATAGCTTATGCTCATTCAACATATATTTAAAAATATCAAGCATGACTGGCAATTTAATATAGCCTTCTTTATCAAGAAAATGACCCGCATCTTCTTCAATAACAATTTGAGTTTGTAATTGACTAGCTAAATTTTTGGATGAATCAGGACTCACAATCCAATCATTGGATGATATTAATGACACCCTTTTATCCGATATTTTAATTAACTTGCTATAATTCAGATTATTATAAATATGAGAGTTCAACTCAGGTAAAGTTTTTTGTTCACTATTAAAACCAGCGACTAAAATATACCCGCCTATTGTTATATCTTCACAAGCCTGTTCAGAAAGAAAACGTAATAAAGTTATACATCCCAGACTATGCCCAACAAGAATAGTATCTTTATCAAGTATTATATTTTCATCGGCAAGTTTTTGTTGCCACTCATTAGGGTTAGGATGATTAGGCTCAGGCATCATAGGTATACTGACATCATATCCTAATGATCCAAGCTCTTCTTTCAACCATGGAAACCAATTATCCTTGGGAGATGCAGTATAGCCATGAACAATAACAACTCTTTTGCCTTTCACTCATCCTCCTATATAGATACACATTATCAAAATAATAAGTTTAATACCTGTATACCCTAGGTATTGATAAAATTTAGTATGGTAAGTAATAAGTCACCCACGATTTAGAAATAATAAGATAATCACGGACACAACACAAGTAAGCACTGTTTTTATAACCAGTTATTTTGTATTTTTATTAAACATAGCTTCTGCACTACTCTCTTCACTGAGGACAAGGTTTTACGATACACCTGATAAAACACCGCATGAAATAGTTTGGTCTGCAAGATAAGCGTCGGCCAAGGTTCGGGGTTCCCCCTATTCACTATCTTTTACTTTGATATATTGTAAATAGATGGCTCAACCAAAATAAAACTATTATCTGGCTCACACTTTACAGACTTACGCATTTACAAATCTAAAAAATCGATGAAAATGTCCTAGTGTAAACAACTTTTAATTCCTATCTGAGGCTTTGATGCTGGAAAATGTAATCATCTAATAACCACTATTTCGACCTTTTAGGGCGAATAGCTGGTTTCAATGCGCTGTATTCTCATGCAAGCACCACAATATGTTTGCTTATATTGCATATGATGATTAAACAGGTTTTCTAGTATGGATCCATCACATCAAAAATACTATTCTTTACTTATTTCTACCCAATTTACGTTTATTGGCGCTATAGCTAGTTGTATCACTCTTATTAAAGATTATTGCCAAAATCTAGATGTTCTAACGTATAAGCTTACCTTTCTAAAAAAATTAAAAAGCAAATTAAATCAGTTAGATAGTAATATTACATCAATAATATTACTAGGTTTAATAATGTTCACACTCTCTTTTATAACAATTAAAGGAAATTAAAATGGATATTCCTCGTATTTTCACTATTAGCGAAAGTGAGCATCGTATTCATAACCCTTTCACACCAGAGAAATATGCCACCTTAGGTCGAGTATTACGAATGAAAGAAAACTGGCAAATTCTTGATCTCGGAAGTGGCTCTGGTGAAATGCTATGTACTTGGGCTCACGATTACAATATTACAGGTATTGGCATCGATATAAGCCCACTGTTTACTTTACAAGCAAAATCTAGAGCAGAAGAGTTAGGTGTCAGCCATCGAGTACATTTTATCCATCATGATGCCTCAGATTATATTAGTGATAAAAAATGTGATATAGCAGCATGCATAGGAGCAACTTGGATTGCTGGTGGTGTAATTGAAACTATCGAGCTACTAGCAAAAAGTATTAAAACAGGTGGGCTTATTCTTATCGGAGAACCATATTGGCGGCAAATTCCAACAACACAAGAGATAGCACAAGCTTGTGGTGCTTCATCCATATCAGATTTTTTAACTTTATCTGAGCTTGTTATCTCTTTTGACAATCAAGGATACGATCTAGTCGAAATGGTACTGGCAGATCAAGAGGGTTGGGATAGATATGAAGCTGCTAAATGGATGACTATGCGCCGTTGGCTTGACAAAAATAGTGCCGATGATTTTGCTCAAGAAATTCGAACAGAATTGACTATAGCCCCTAAACGTCATGTTAGTTTTACACGATAATACTTAGGCTGGGGGGTATTTGCATTAATTGCTCGATAAAATAACACTAAAGGTATAGTCTAAACGGACTATACCTTTTAAATTATTATATTTATATAATATCCACAGATAAATATATAAATTCATCTAAGATGGATAACCTTATATAAGACTACCCATCTTATAAATACTTCGAAAATATATATTATTTAATATAGTGATTTTTGTTATTAAAAATTCATTAGCTTTTTAAAATAATAACCTTTTTTAGTTTTAGGGAATTTTCTGCCGTAGTATATTTTTCTTTCGTGTTCACGGCCTGCGTATTGATCATTCCCATAAAATTGTCCATATAAAGCAGTTTTAGGACATATATCGTTAGAAAAAAACTTATCACTATTATCCATTATTATTTTCCTCAATTATTTTAGAGTAAATGGGTTCCTCTTAGATTTGTTAAAAATAAATTTTTTATTTCTTTGCTATTTTTTTATAGCTGCTAACTACCATACTACTTATATAAAAAATTTCAAATGAAGTATGGTTAAAATATAAATTATACAAAATATAATACTTCTATATTTACGGAGTAATTTTTAATATTAATTATTGAGATTTATAGCGCTAAATAGAATATTTGCAGAAGGTAGTTCTGATTAAAAATTTATCTCAAGTACTTTATCCTTATTTTTTAGTCTATTGACGGGAAAAAACAAGAAAAATTGCAATAAAAACGCTCCATACAGATCACATTTAATAAGTGAGGGTATTAATAGCTACCAAATGATATTAATTATCATTTGCATTTGGTCAATATCCCTACTATTGTTATCTCTTCTACTACTAAGGAGAAATATCATGGTTAAACCAACAATGTCATTACGCTCTCAACATGTTAAGAATTTAGCAAAAAAGATAAAAAAAATGCGCGCCATAGAAAAGGCGATTACTTGTAATAAAGAAGCAGATCTACTTGTTATTATTAATAAAAATCCAACACTTGTTTTTATAAAATAGCTAAGCACTTGGTTTTTTATATCAATAAATAGTAGTCACAATTTTAGTGGGGTTGACAACTCAAATGATAATGATTATCTTTTAACTCGTGAATAGTTGAGTGCGTTACTCGGTCTTTCACAACGACATTGCTCACATTGCTTCTAGTATTTATTGACCAACTCTCCTAGCGTTGGTCTTTTTTTTTATTTTTGCATTTCAATAAACACAAAACCTTCCCTGTTAGTAGGAAGGTTTTATAGTTTTGAAGCAGATATAACATGACATTAAAATGAGGCTATGTTTTACCTTAATCAAAAACATTATTAATAACAGAGGCAATAATTGATGTGGTTATTGCGATTAACACCAAATCATTACCCACTATCTGCCATTCATATCCATCGTAATGCGGTAACTGACTTAGCATAATGCTGGGTACGGCTTTTTTCGCAATACCTGGAGGTAATGGCTTACCTCTTGTTAAATTCTTTGCTATTCCCGGAGGAAGGCCTTTATATCCAGTTAGATTGTTCTTTATTGCTAATGCTCTTGCATCATCATAAGTGATTGAGACAGAGAGCCCTCCTCGACTATCAATACGCAGTTGTGAAGAAAATCCATCTTGTTGGTTTACGTTCTGATGTCCTTTATTAAAACCGTTGTTACCTCTTTGATTTTGATGACTATGAGGATTACCGTTACCGTTTCCATTACCCTTTCCGGGATCGGCGAAGGAATTCAAAGAAACCATAAAGGTCAAAGTAGCTATTAAGCCATGCTTTAATAAAGTGGGTGTTTTCATGTGAGTTATTCCTTAAAAGGACGCCTTACAACGTTATAATTCCACACATAAAAATACAACTGCCAATATTCTGATTAACTTTAGAAAGGCGAAATAAATGAGGCTATAAAAATTAGCTTTAAATACAGCCTCTTATTATTTAATGCTATTTTTTATACGCTTCAAAAGTCATAATTTCTGTCGTATTACTGGGGGTTTGCAGATACTGGTAATCGGCTGATATTGTGATCTGTTTAAAACCAATCAAGCGTAGTATTTGTTCAAATTCAGACACACCAAACCATTTTAAGCTGAAAACTTCCCATTCACTTTCAATGATCTTGCCATCTCGCCATTTATCATAACGATGGTGTGAAGTAGTTAACTGATTTATATAATCAATTTCAGCATTAATTATCTGTAAGGTAATTAGATCGCCTTCTGGTGTATTAAATTGGCGACTAGTACATTCACCTTTAACAAAATGATGGGCAAGACTAATATCAACCAATAAGCGCCCACCAAACTCAAGCGCTTGATAACACTGTTTTAAGGCTTGGATCGCCTGCTGTTGCGTATTTAATAAGAGGAATGTCCCTGTAGGAATAATAATAGCCTCGACAGGGGTATTGACTTCAAAAGTGACTAAATTATTTTGAGTTACGTAGTTGGTTGTAAACCCATGCTCGATTAGATTTTTCTTACAAAATTCAAGCATCTCTTCGGAAAGATCAAATCCCTCAATATTAAAACCTGATTGCAATAAAGGAATAAGGATGCGTCCTGTTCCTACTGCCGGCTCTAAAATTTTACCTTTAACATCTTTTAATCGCTGTTGATAGTATTCAACATCGCCGAAACTGCATCCTATCGGTTTATCCAATTGATAAACTTGAGCTGATAGAGAGTGATAACTCTGCATAATATCCCTTAGTCTGTACCAATTTTTATGTATCTTATTAAAAACAAAAAATTATACAAGGCACCAAGGCATCTAGAGTAGGCCTTTACATTACCCTCACACTACTTATTATCCCCTCATAAAATTTAAGGTTGACAATCTAGTTGAGAATGATTATCTTTTAACTTGTGAATAGTTGAGTGTTTTACTAAACTATTTGCAACGACATTGCTCACATTGCTTCCAGTATTTACTGTGACCAACACTTAATGTGTTGGTCTTTTTTTATTAATAAAAACTGGCTTCACCTTTGGGTCTGGTCTTAAAACGTCTATGAGCCCATAAGTATTGCTCTGGCGCTCGCATAATCTCAATTTCAATCAGATGATTCATTCTATCTGTATCATTTTGAATATTTTCTGTTGGATAATTATGAAGCTCTTTACCTATAATTAAGCTATATTTTTTATCATCATGACCATGGTTACGTACCAATGTTACCGTTAAAGAAGGAGCTCCTGATAACTTTGCTAATATAACAGCACCTTTTGAAGTAGACGTTTCCTTAACCGAAAAAAATGGTGAAAAGGTGGTTCCTTTTAAACCAAAATCTTGATCTGGTGCAAACCAAATGGCCTTCCCTTTTTTTAATTCAGTGACCATAAACTTTAAATTACGTCTATCAATCATACCTTTATTAGAACGGCATCTTGCCCTAGTTTGAATAAACTCCATCGCTTTATTATTATGAGGCCGATACATTGCGTTTACAGGGAAGCACAACCCCATAATACGCCCTCCAAGCTCCAACGACATGGAGTGAATACCAATCAACAAAATACCGGTATGCTTTCGATTAGCCTCAGTAAAATTTGTTATTCCATCGACTTGATAGATATTTTTCAGTCTGTTATCGCTCCAAAACCATGCCATGCCAGTTTCGAATAGAGCGATACCTAATGCTGATAAATTTTCCATAACTAGCTTATCGATATCTTTTTTACTTTTATTCGGAAAACATAACTCTAAATTTTTCTTTATTATCGAAACTCTTCTTTTGATAAAAAAACGCGATAGTAATCCTAAATGTTTTCCTAAGAATAAAAGCCACGTGTAAGGTAATTGTACTAATAAAAAAAGAATAAATACGCCTAGCCAAGTAAGAAAATATTTAGGGTGTAACAGATGTAGTGAAAAAGAATTTTTAGCGTACACAAGATTTGTCCTTTCGTCACTTAAAAGACTTCTTTTAAGCTTAAGTTAATTTAGACAACAGTTATTTAAGATAGTTTATTTAAGATAAGTTACTTAGTGAATACCACTTAATAAAATTTACCATTTATCTTATATAAGTTTATTTTAAACGGCTTTTTCCTATTCTTTTCTTAAAGAAAAACTACCAGTCATAGCTTTATTTTCTGATTGTTTTTATTTTCTTTTTTTATGTATGGTGAATATTTACCAAACTTTAATAATATCAGTTAGAATAAAATTTATTTTTATTAGCAAATAATAGGTATAAAAAAACCTCACATCAGTGAGGTTTTTCAGTTATTTCGTCTAGTAAGATACGCTTATATAAGTGTCTTTAAGTCTTAGACGCAATAATCCATAATTATTACAGACCGATAACATTAGCAGCTGCTGGACCTTTTGCACCATTTTCAATAGAAAATGATACTTCTTGACCTTCTTTCAGTGATTTAAAGCTATCGCTTTGAATTGCTGAAAAGTGAACAAATACATCTTTGCTACCATCTTTAGGTGTGATAAAGCCAAAGCCTTTATCGTCGTTAAACCATTTTACTGTACCAGTCATTGTATTAGACATAGAATTTCCTTTAATAAATTTAGTTATGCCATAAGGCTAATTGCGGTTTGATTTCGGATTTTTACTTATGGGTACTATTTGAAGGAATTCGCAACGAAGAGGTATCAAGGATAGCGCTAAACGGTGAACTACTAAAAACTGGACTAACATAAATAGGTCTGTACTTCCAAACCAATGACGCTATTAAGTCATAGAATTTATTTTATAGCAAACTATTTTCACTTTTATTTTTTATAGAAGTGTAAATTTCTTTTTTATTTGATTTATTTACCATGAAATTGTTAACTATTTACAAATAGATAGCTATTTATTGAGAATAAGCCTACTAAAAGTAGATACTGATAATTTTACAAAACAATCAATATCTACTGATATATTTATACCATCTACTGTTTTTATTGCTTATTTGCTCAGATTAACTAATAAGATTAGTTAAAATCTGTGATGTTTTAGTCCACAACAAAGAGCCACCTTCATTATCATAGACATAACGTTGTGCATGGGGAAAACGTTGAGACAATAACTTGCCAAAATCAGGCGAGTGAACAGTACTCGTATCCTTTAGTCCATACCATAATGTTGTAGGTGTGCTAATCATTTCTGGAGTAAATCCCCAAGGTTGCATCGTGATTAATAAATCTTGAGCATAGCCCTTATTTCCATATTTAAATGCTTCTTTCATACAAGCTTGATAAACAGGAAAAAATTTATTTTCTTGATAAAGAGCCAAATCAACATCAGCACTATAATTCAAAATAAAATCCATTAACCAGTCAGCGGTGATATTTTCAATGATCCAGGTCTTTAATCCATCAGGATCGAATAATGCCTGTTGTTGCATATTAACCACATCACTGGACAACAGTTTTTTTATTTCAGGATAATCTAGTTGATCTTGACCAGCAACAATTGCCAGCTTATCCACTTTACCATAGTAACAAATGGCCATTGCAAAAACAGCACCTTGAGAGAATCCTATCACACTGATATTCTTAATATTAAGATATGCTAATAAGAATAATACATCGCTAGAAAACGATTTTAATGTCTTTTTAGGATCAAAGGTTGATTCACCTAAACCAGGACGAGTCGGTGTAATAAGTCGAATATTTAACTCAGTTAACAGCTCAGCATCCATACTTAATAGCCCACTCATCCCTGCACCTGTGCAGAATAATACCGGTTGACCATCTGATGGGCCAGATTCATACCAAGTTAACGTTCGATTATCTGGTAATAACAATGCATGTTTTTCGGCACTTGTAACTTTCATTAGACTGTATCCAAAATTAATTTATAGATAAAATACCCGTCATTAAAAAAATGATAGATATAATAAGTATTTTTCAGTTTCTTATTAAAACTGATATTAAAATTAATATTGAAACTAGCTAAGGATAAGATTTCATTTTAACTCTCAGTGTGCATTGATTTATACAGTTATATTTTATCTGAGATAAAATAATCGATATTTAGATATCCTAACAAACTGCCGATAAAAAATATATAACTACTTAAAAATAAAGGCGAGTCTAGCTCGCCTTTATCTCAATAAATAATCATTAAATTATTTTACTATTTTACAAGTACGCCCTGTATCTTCAGCAATACGATCATTGACTATTTCATCTTCTGACATCGTCGCTAAATTGAACTCTTCACTACCTTTACCCCACAGTTGGAAACTTTCTCCAACATAACGCGCACCACTTGCAGCGACTGCAGATTTTAACACGATTAATTCATCATTATAATCCATTACGGCCAAATCATCATTAGGGAAAGAAACTCTGATTTTTTGCCCTTCACAGTCGTAAGTTTCTGTTTTAGCAGCTAATGCAGGTGTTGCAATAATTGAAGTTAATAAAGCAATTGCAGAGATAGAAAGTAATTTACGCATTTACATCTCCTAAAATAATTAAAGTAACTATGGTTAGTCCAATTAGGTTAGATAACTTTTATAAAATAAAAAATAAGATATCTCCGTATTTAATTATACGGGGTAATATAAAGAAATAAGCGATTTTCTAAGCAATTATTTCCCACTGTATAATAGTCTAGATTAGTTTTACTAGCTTAATTTTTAAGAATAAACCAACTCAAATACATAACTTTACATTATTGTTATTAACTTTTACCTTAATTAGAGTAACAGAATCTGCCTAATATGATATTATTGTAAAATAATAATTTGATTAATTTTCAATAGATTAATCTAATAATATCGATAAAGTGAAATAGTGGGAAGATCAATGCTTCAAGAAAATGTAGTTAAAGATATCATTGTTTGGATCGAGCAAAACTTAGATTCACGTTTATCATTAGATATTATTGCTGAAAAATCAGGCTATACCAAGTGGCACTTCCAGCGCTTATTTAAAGCATATACAGGAATATCTTTAGGCAAATATGTCCTAGCACGCCGTTTATCTTGTGGCGCTTATGCGTTGAGGATCACTCGTAGTAGCCTTTTAGATATTTCTTTAAAATACCATTTTGATTCGCAACAAACGTTTTGTCGTGCGTTTAAAAAACAATTTAATATCACCCCTTCTGAATATAGGAAAAAGCAAGGTTGGGATATTAGTGAGCTTATCTTTCCAGCATTAGAAACTGTTGAACTTAAAGCAAAATATGAAGTAATGACCTTACCTTCTAAAGAGTTGGTAGGTATGGCTCATCAATACAATAAAAATATTTCAGCATGGAATTATGATAAGAAAAAATTTAGAAAAGAATTCTGGAAGAAGTTTTTAAAAGAAATACATACCATCCCTACAGAAATGTATGCCACACATCGTGCTTCTGCAGGCTCGCTAGATGATACGACTTATATTTATACAACAGCAGTAAGTAAAGAACAATTAACAAGCTCTGCTAATATTTCCACTATGTCTAAAGTAGAATTACCCAATGGGAAATATTTAGTTATTACTTTCGAGATGGATAATATTTTAGATTCCCTCACCGGGTATGATGATATTATTTATACTGTATATACCAAAGTATTACCAAAGATGAATTTGCTACGTCGAGCTGGTCCTGATATTGAGCGCTATACCTTAAAACAATCGGTTAGCTATGATAAGTTAATCGGCCATAGTGAGCAGCATCTACAAGAAATTAGTTACTATATTCCTGTTCTTTAGTCGCTAATAGAAATAAAAAGATCTCAATCTGATTACGCATCTTGAGATCTTTTTAATATTTATAATACGTTAAAGTAATTAATCTTTTTTAGATTGATTAGCAAAAAAGATCTCATCTTGTATATTTTTAGTTTTAAGAGTAAAGAGTTGATTAGTTAAGTTTTCAGTTAATTGTTCTGCATCAGCCATTACACGTAAGTTAAATTCATTCAGCATGTTATCCGCTGCTGCTTTATTCTTTTTACTCATTGACAAATAATTAGCCTCCATTTCTTTTTGTTCTAATGCTGTTTTAGCTTCCCATTCTTGGTATGCTTTTTTAACAATAGGAGCAAATTGAGGATAATCTGTCATTACTAATGTTTGTAACTTACGATATTTCCAATAGATAGAGTCATTATCTGCTTTATCTGTTCCAATAGCATAGTGTTGCGGATATGCTTTTAATCCACTGTAATAAGGAACAAAAGCGGTTAGATCAGCCATTCCCAAACCAACATAAGTCACTTCACCAATCTCTTGCGGTAATTCAGGTCTTACTTGCATCACATGAGATTCATAAGTACGAAACACACTTATTGGTCGCCATGGTTCATTGCCATTCAATCCATTGGTATAAGGATCATGTTCTGTACCGTCAAAATGGTTGCGTAACATCGCTTTGGCGTCTTCTACTGATACTTTTTTCTCCGGTGTCAGCATAGGCGCAAATTGACGACCATCTGCCACATTCTGTTTCAGAGAAGGGTTAAATTGTTGCTGGATAACCCAAACCCTCGGGTAATTATAAGTGAGATCACGTTCATCATCACGCGTATAGGCTTTAGAAAAATTAAATTCGCCATCAGAGGCAGGATCATAAAGTCCTTTTTCTATTGCAAACTCAACTAAGTTTTTAGAGCCTAAAGTATCATTACTATCTATATGGTAGGCCTGTAAACGCCCTTGATTACCCGTCGCAAAATATTTATCTTTTGGTAGTTTTTGCGCCATCCATTGATGACCTGTACCTGTTTCTAGGTACCACACCTCATTTTTATCAACGACTGCAACCCCAAATCCTTCTCCCGCACCTTGTGTTTCGATGATGTTCCCCAGTAATTCAATTGCTTCACGGGCAGTTTTTGCCCTTGAGAGTAAAATATCTGGAATATCATCTTCAGTGATCCCCGTATCTTCAACATAAGGATCGAACGCCAATGCTTTAGGTGAGGCAAAAATGGATTCTGTACCACTCACCCCAACGCCTAGCTCATTAAAACCCGTTGCACCATGCAATTGAGTTTTCCAATTAGGTACAGTGGTATAACGTAATGAGTGTTTAGGTAGTGGATAAGTAAAGTTATTAGCGCCATGATGAGCTTGAGTGCTATAAATGCCAGTCTGATTACTTTTAGCTGGATGAATAACAAAATGTTGTGCTTTTAAAGCATCACTATCTGCGCTACGAGCTACAATCAAAGAGCCGTCATTAGTTGCTTCACTCCCTGCTAATAACGTTGTGCAGGCCAGAGCCGAAGAAACTAATGCGATATTAATTGACAAAGCGATAACAGCTTTTTTAAATAAAAACATATAATGCCTCATTTGCTTGTTATTTATAATTTATATCTCAATTAATTATCTCTATTTTAGAGTAAAAAACTTGATATTTTTTGGTCTGCAGAATATTAGCAATGAGAAACAATCAATTACCGTGATTAACATCTCAATGATTAACTATTTAAAAAATAAAAATCGCATCAGCCTCACAACCATTTTTTATAGTGCATATAAAATCAAATAATATTATATGATGTAGTCAAATATTAAAAAATATCGCAAACTATGTTGGTTGAATTGTGTATTAAAATATAATCATATGATATATCGTTAATAAAAAAACGTATTTATTTACCTAAAATATAATTATAAATTTATTATTTTATTTTTAATTATGTTTATACCAAGAACTTTTTATTCCCTATAAACTGATATATTTGATTATTGCTTTTATTACAAAAGTCTTTTGCTTTATAGCTTATTTTTAGAACAATAAAAAAGACTATACTGTCCACCATGACGATGAGGCACCCAATAAGGTGTCACTAATATCAACTTAATTCCCCTACTGTTATTACCTTTCAGGAGAGATGTATGAGTGTTCCCGTTTTAGGTCTTGGTACTTTTCGTTTAAAAGACGATGCGGTTATAAATTCTGTAAAAACTGCACTAGAACTAGGTTATCGTGCTATTGATACAGCACAAATTTATGAAAATGAAGCTGCTATAGGACAAGCTATTGCAGAAAGTGGTATATCTCGCGATGCGCTTTACATCACAACAAAAATTTGGGTAGAAAATTTAAGTAAAGATAAATTAATTCCTAGTTTGAAACAAAGCTTAAGTGATTTACAAACAGATTATGTTGACTTAACTCTAGTACACTGGCCATCACCAAATGATGCAGTTTCTGTTAAAGAATTTATGCAAGAGTTATTAGCTGCGAAACAGATGGGATTAACGCGAGAAATTGGTATTTCAAACTTTACCATTCCATTAATGGAACAAGCTATTGCTTCCGTTGGTGTTGAAAATATCGCAACAAACCAAATCGAATTATCACCTTATTTACAAAATCATAAAGTGGTAAATTGGGCTAAACAGCATGGCATTCATATTACATCTTATATGACTCTAGCTTACGGCAAAGCATTAAAAGATGAAACAATACAAACCATTGCTAAAAAACACAATGCAACACCAGCACAAATCATTTTAGCTTGGGCTATGAATGAAGGTTATTCTGTTATTCCATCTTCAACAAAACGTGAAAATTTAGCCAGTAATTTACTCAGCGTAAATATCAAATTGGATAGTGAAGATAAACAAGCGATTGCAAAGTTAGATTGTCATGATCGTTTAGTTAGCCCAGAAGGTTTAGCGCCTCATTGGGATTAAGATTAACCAATTTAAATCGTAATATAGGTGATATTATTTTTATCACCTATATATCTTAACCTACTTTTTTAGCAATATACTCACTCAGAGAATCAATAAATACACGGATGCGTTGGCTAACCACTTTTTCACTATAATAAACGGCATTAAAAGGCATAGCTATAGGTTGCAGTTTATCGGGGAATAATTCGATAAATCGACCATTTTCGATATCATTAACCACCATAAAATCGGAAAGGCAAGCAATACCATTACCTTCGAGACACAATTGTCTTATCGTTTCTCCACTATTCGACGATATTCCCATAGGAGCTTCTAATAATTGTCCATTATCTCGCTCAATAGGCCATGTGTTTAGTGATACTGGTTCAGTAAAAGTTAGACAAGTATGGTCAAGCAGATCTTCTGCGATTTTAGGCTGTCCATAACGGGCGAGATAATCAGGGGTCGCTACGATTTTCCGATAACTATTCAATAGTGGTTTTGCCCGTAAACTGGAATCCGTTAAATTACCGACTCTAATCGCGATATCTACTTTACGTTCAATAAGATTGATAAATGTTTCAGATGAAACTAAAGAGAGGGTTATTTGAGGATATTTTTGCTGAAATTGTTTAATAAAAGGCACCAGTAAATGCAAAACAACCGGCGTTGCGGCATCAATACGTAATAGACCCTGTGGTGTTTTTTGTGTATTAATTAATTCATCTTCAGCTAATTTCATATCTTGCAAGATAATTTGCATACGATGAAAGTAATGCTCCCCCTCTTCTGTTAAACTCAATTGTCGCGTAGTCCGATTTAATAAATTAACGCCTAGCTTTGACTCAAGTTTTTTTACTGTACGACTAACAGCAGAATTGGCTAATGCTAATTTTTCTGCAGCACGTGTAAAACTACCACTTTCAACTACTGCAATAAAAACTTGGACTTCTTCTGAGGTGGCTTTCATGACTGACCTTAGAAACGAGTGAATAATAACCTAATGGTGAATCACTCTTATTATATAATATATACGCTAATTGCTTTAAAAAATTATTTCCATATCTTTATAGTTAGTTTCTCTCAAGCGATTAGCGATATATTATCTGACACTTTATTCATTATTAATAAAGCGCATAAGCTGTTGTCGAAGTTGTTTATTATCTTGCTTTAATCGTTCATTTTCATCCAACAATGTCAAGGCGATTGCAATACCATGCCAATCCAATGCTAACTCTCGATGAAGTTTTAACGCCCGATGTACAACAACAACTGCATCATCATTGAAAAACCACTCCTGGGTGGTAATTTCTACAGGCTCAATAACCCCTAATTCAACAATTTCTTGAAGTTCCTCTTTGGAAACACCAGTATGATGACAAAGCTCAGTCATAGTAAATATTGTTGTTAATTGTGCCATTATTTATTCTCCCAGTTTTTACGTGGATTATAATCGGCTTGGGCTTCGGCGAGTTGTTGCCATAATGAATGTGTTTTTTCATCCACTTTAGGTGGCATGACGACTTTCAAAATGGCATAGAGATCACCACTCTTTTGCTTGCTTACTAAGCCTTTTCCTTTAATTCTCAGGCGTTGACCTGCCTGACTAGTGGGAGGAATAGTAAGTAAAATTTTATCTTTAAGTGTAGGAATAGCAATTTTAGTACCTAATGCAGCTTCCCAAGGTGCAATAGGAACCACAATTTCAAGATCATGCCCTTTTACATCAAATAATGGGTGAGGTGCAATACGAATAGTTAGCCATAAATCACCATTTTCTCCGCCATTTTCCCCAGCAGTTCCTTGGCCTTTTAAACGAATACGTTGTCCATCAACAACACCGGCAGGAATTTTGACATTCAAGGTCTTAGGAATTTCTTTCTCTATCATGCCAAAGACATTATAAACCGGTAAATGATAGCTAATGGTACGCTTATGCTCTTCTTGTGCTTCTTCAAGAAAAACCGGTAATTCAATTTCTAGATCTTGTCCACGTTGTCTAGGTGCTTGACGTGAATGGCGCCCTTCAAAAGGTGAACCTTGGCCAAAGAAAGAAGCATAAAGATCGTCAAAATCTTCCTGACTAAAACTTTGTTGGTTTGAATGTGAATTGTTGTGCTGTGTAAATTGTTTAAATTTCGGATCATTGCGGTGAGCCCAAAGTTCGTCATATTCAGCTCTACGCTGTTCATCACCAAGAATTTCCCAAGCTTGTGCTATTTCTTTAAAACGCTCCTCAGCATCTGGCTCTTTACTTACATCTGGGTGATATTTTTTCGCTAAACGGCGATAAGCAGTTTTAATTGTTTTCATGTCATCAGTGGGTTTTACCCCCATAATGGCGTAATAATCCTTTAATTCCATAGTGATATCTCGATTATGTTAAACATTAAATACCCTACATCTATAGATTATAGGACAGAGAACGCTTTTTTGTTAACCAAAATAAGTTTCATAAATCCCTATTTAAGCTTATTAGAAGACTAAACTTAAAAAATTTTTTATTTATTAAAATATTTTTAAATAAATAAAAACAAATAGTTAGAGCCAAATCGAATAACTAATCATCTAAATATCATTAAATTGCATTTGAAATACTTCTTTATTGGCGGTAAATTTTGGTCAAAGAAGAAATAATTTATCAGGTGATTTATCTCTGTTTTTTATTTTCACTAAGATAAAAAGCAACAAAATAACTGGCAATAATAAGGGAGAAGCAATGAAACGTATCATTATTCCCACAAACTATATTCATATACGAACAACGCCTTTTTGGACAAGGGATACAGCCCCTAAATCAATCTGGGAGAGACATTTAGACAAAGGCACCCAGCAAGGGGTATACCCTAGATTATCCGTGATGCAAGGCACTATTATTTATTATGCCTATGCCGATCAATATAGCCCAAAGCCTACCGAAACCTTAGTGATTAAGGAGGGTGAGTTTGGTGTATTTCCACCAGAAACTTGGCACAGAATTGAAACACAAACTGAAGACACCGTGTTTAATATCGACTTTTATGTTGACCCCAAAATACTTGCTGAAGGTTAAAAATGACTATGGAAAATGATAATAAAGGTTATTTATTGACACTTATTTGTGATAACAGTGATGATAAAGCAGAGAAAATCTTCCTTAATCCTAAGATACTTTATATTCCTGATGTTGCCACTAAAGAAATTTTGTTACTAACTAACGAATTAAAGAGCAAAATAGATCTCTCATCCCAAGCGCTGACTTTAACGCTCACCAATAAAAATAATGGTGTTTCAGTGGATAAAGAATGCGAGATAAAAGATTTACTTGATCCTGATATGGCGAGTCTAATGGTTAAAGATTTAATCAATATCGTCCGTGGTTATGATATGGATGAAGAAGCCAATGTTTGTGGTTGGTAAATTAAAAATTAATCAACAAATTAAAGCAGTCACTATCACACTCTATAATGAAAATAGAGTTAATAAGCTACTAAATGATGAATACAATATCTTATTCATCATTTAGTACATTAACGATTGTTAATAATTAAATTTCTTAATCGTTAATTTAAAAATAAGCTCTAGGACTGGGGCTTATTTTGGTGTATTTGGAAAAATATCATATATAGCAAAATGACATTAACTTATTTTTATTTAACTATTACTCTCAGGCTTAAGTTTAAACATAATGGTTGTAGCCTCAAACTTACCATCAACTGCTTGAGCAAACTCAGGAATTTCACCACTAACTTGCCAGCCAAGAAAGCGATATAGGCTCACCGTCATACCTTTTGTAATGGTATCTAAAGTTAAAAGTGTTATCCCTCTCTCCCATGCTATTTGTTCAGCCTTTTGCATCAATTGCTGTGCTATTCCTTTATGCCTATGATCAGGGGATACTAATAGTTTGCAAATCTCCCCACGATGTTTGCCATTTGGTTTAGTGCATAATTCAAGACCAACAACACCGACTATTTGTCCGTCAATCACTGCAGTAATTAATTTAAACGTATTTGTTGATAATGAGTGATTAACACTAAGCCAATAATTTCTCATATCATCTACTTGAGTTTCTGCGTCAGTATACCCAACACTTGCTCCACCAAGGACACATCTATATAACAATTTGGTGAGTTGTTCTATTTTAATTTCACTTATTTTGTCATCATAACAATAAATCATCATATTGAGTGTCCCCAGTCGTAAATATATTCAACCATAATCTATTCGAAATATTTAGAGGTTACAATAATGCTCAATACTCTTTATACAAACAGAAATTTAAATAATTATGAATAAAACTGTTGACTAGGAAATTTGTTTTTAGTGGTTCAAAGGAAGTTAAGGAGACTTCAGGAGACGCTAGGAGATGTTGAAATGGCGGATGAGGAGAGAACAATACAAGATGATTATTTTATTGATATTAAATAATTATTTAAATTTTAATTTTAAATATACCCCCAAATATACCCCCTAGTATTTTTGTCATGCCTATTTTGAGATGATTTTAAATCTCAGTGTTAACCTTATAATTTCAAATATCAAAGTTGCAAAAATATCATTAATGGAAGCTATTGTTGCAAAAATATCATTAATGGAAGCTATTGTTGCAAACAATGAAATTCTAACCAGAAATAACCCTACTCATAACTTACTCGCCTTTCGTCATTGATTCGTTTCAAAAAGAACCGCAGAAACTAAAAAGTATGGTGATTATCGTTATGTATTGATTGTGCTAAATTGGGAAAATCAAAATCTATCAATTCACTAGTATAAAAATACTCTGTTTTGATGACAACCAGAGTGACAATCTACAAAATAGTAACCAAGTTCGCAAACTAAAATATATTATTTCGGCGCCAATCTAAATACGAACCCAAAGTGAAGATTAGATATCAATTATTTAATAAGGGGAATATTCCACTAATATTTTATTTATTTCTAAAAATATTAATCATTGAACAGCCTTTAAAAATAAAAATTTTATTTCTATACTACTATTAAATTTGGTGACCACTTAAATGATCACCATTAAATAAAATAATAATTATAATCTTTTATTGCTAGTTAAAAAAGGAGTTTAGCTTGAACGCCTATTTCTCTTGGTTCACCTAGTTGAGCTTTATTACCAAAAGCATAAGTTCTATACAAAGCATCTCCAATATTCTTGGCATAAACACCTAATTCATATTGTTTTGTTGGATGCCATGATATAGATGCATCAACAATAGTATAGTGACGCTGTTCTAGATCGTTTTGCTCATTAAAATAAAATGGTCCATTAAACCTGACTGCAATCCGAGACGACCACTTTTGCTCAGCTCCATATGAACCATCCCATGCTATTAATGAACTATAACGAGGAGTATAAGCGGGTCTTTTGTTTTTATATTCTCCACTAGTAAATTCAGATTGATTGAACATCCCCCCTAGTGAAATACTATGATTAGAGTTAATCTTTGATTTCCAAAGGTACTCTATTCCTCGACTTCTTGAATCTCCCATATTAGATAATGCTTGATAACCTATGACACCCACATATCCTTGAACGTCTTTACTATCTATTTGGTATAGAGTAATTTCGGCCTGATGATTGTTATTAAAACTGTGCCATTTCCACCCTAACTCCATTTCAGTGGCAGTTTCTGATTTATAAGAAGCCAGCGCTAATTTATCTGTCCCTTCTTTATTAAATCCACCGGGTTTAAAACCACGCCCAACGCCAAACCATATCCGATTTTGTTCATTTGGAAGCCAAGCGATACTTGCTCGTGGAATAAAAGCATTAAAAGTTGCAGCATTATTATATTTAGACTCACCTTTTCCTTTTTCTAAAATGACCATTCTAGTTTTTGCTTTTTCATGAGAAAAGCGAGCTCCCGCCCCTAATTCCCAATAGTCATTTATTCGATAAGCGCCATCAAAATATCCAGAATAATTGTAAATATCATTATCAGATTTCTTTCCTCCCATACCTACTTGACCAATAGATAAATTATCGTGTCTATATCCCATTTTTTGAAATGATATACCAACAATTCCGCTTAATCTATCTCCTTCATAATTGGTTCTTACTTCTGAATATAGTAGATCCTGAGAATTCTCCTGCAATGTTCCATCCATAAATAATCTATCTATATCCATATGTTGATAAGAAAGTATAGTTTTTAATTTCCAATTTTCATTAAAGTCATAACCTGTATTCCATGAGATATTCTTTAATTTACGTTTAAGATCGGGGGTTTCATATAACCATTCAGTATCAACGTTTGAACGTGAAAGAGGTGAGAAAGGAACAAAATATTCTTCATGAGAATGGTAATTTTCCCCACCTATTTTAAAATTAGACTCGAATAATGTATCAGGGGAAATATAACTAGCAGATAGCCATCCTGTTTTTATATCTCGGCTATCTATATTTTTTTTATCCCATGCAGGATTATCCAAAGATCCATTATTTCTGTCGAAGCTAACATTTCCTTGAAGGGCCCACCCATTTTCCATATAGCCAGAACTACCCCCTGTATTAATTCTCCCTCCTCGACCAAAATATTGACCATCTAACCATGCTTCAGAATGGTTACTCGGTTTTTTTGTAATAATACTGATAATCCCCCCCAATGTGCCACGCCCATAAATAACTCCTTGTGGCCCTTTAAGCAGTTCAACTTGCTCTACTCCTTGAAGCGATTGTGCATATGATTGAGAAAGTTGAGGAGCTCCATCAACAAATAGCCCTAAACTCGGAGAGAAAAAATCAGCCGAAGATTGCCCACGAAGGGTCATATTGTTATAAATGCGTGAACTTCGGTTTGCAGATAACAATTCAGGAAAAACTGCATTTAAATCATCAGTTTGATTAACTGATGCTTTATTTAATTGTTCTTCTGTTTGAACATTCACATTACCAGTCACCTCAAAACTACTTTGAATACGCTTAGTTGCTGTGACAGTAATTGTATTATCAGCGGAATGATTATGTTTTTCTGGATTAGCTTCAGAGTTTACTGTTACTGTTGCTGTTATTACAAAAAACATAGTATTAAATAAATTTATTTTATTCTTCATATGATTAATTTTCATTCTTTCCCCAATCCCCAATAAGTGTAATAGTACTTCATGCAAAATAATAATGCTAATAAATATCATTCGCATTGTTATTATTATTTGAAAGTGATCACATTTTGAGCACAAAATTCATATATACTCATAAAAATGGATCGAGTAACAAAAAATATTGATATCAAGAGGTGGGTTAATAGAGTGTGCACTAGTGACAAAAAACAGATATCTAAAAATAATTGTTTTTATAAATCACTTTGTAATGAGTTAGTAGCCAACAAAAAGGTCATTATGGCTATAGGGGGGGGTTTATATCACCCAAACATTCATTTCAATGATTATCATGCAATCTGTACCAACCCTGTTAAGAAATGAAGGATTCTCTCTTTCTCTAATTGGATTGACTTCGCTTTTTATGCTTCCTTGGGCATTGAAGTTTTTATGGTCTCCATTTATTGAACGTTTGAGATTACCTTTTGGGAAAAAAATTCGTCGTTCACGGATATTAATCCTAACGGGACAATTATTAATTGCTCTTTTAATTTTCTTAGTGATTTTAATAAATCCTAGTGAAAATATAAGTAAACTGAACAATCTTTGGGTTTTTGGTATGTTTTTCCTATGTGCATTCTTAACTTCAACTATTGATATTGCGTGTGATGGTATGGCAGTAGAGCAAATCGCAACAAGTAATAGAGGATGGGGGAATATTGCTCAAGTAGGTGGAGGAGAAATAGGAGCATTATTAGGTACGAGTGGTTTTTTATTAATAGTTAGCTACATTAATTTAAATGTTGCATTTATTTTATCCGCTCTAGTTATCTTGTTATTGACGCTACCTATGCTTCTCTTTAGAGAATCAAATAGAGTCTCTATTTCTGAAACTTATCATATCCCCAAATTATCATATGCCTTTAATCGAAAAGAAGTAAAAATAGGTATTCTATTAGTCATTCTATTAGAAGGAGGCAATAGAATTACAGATATGATTACGGGCCCTATGTTGGTCGATATGAATATTACTTTAAGTAAAATCGCACTATTAATGGGTAGTTTTACTTTTTTTGCAAGTCTATTTGGAACACTCATAGGTGGTATATTAATAAAAATATTTGGCGTATGGAAATCTATTTTCATTACCTATGGTTCTCAAGGCTTAATTTTTGCCTTAATATCTATAACTATTGGAATTAAGGATATTCCACATGAAGTTATTTTTCTTCTAATGGTATTTAAATATATTCTTTTTTCTGCAGGGTTGGTTGCTTTTTATACCGGCTTAATGGGATTATCTTCATTGAAACAAGCTGGCATTGATTTTACTATTTTTCAGTGCACAAATGCTCTTATAGCAATTTTTGCTACTCTATTAGGTACTTGGATAGCAGAATACTGGTCTTATTCATTTGTTTTTGCAGTATCTTCTTTTTACACTTTTATCGCTGTATTTATTGCCATTAGATTAATAAAAAAACATCTTAAATTTATTTTCTCATCAAATAACTTTGAGCAATACTCATAATTATTAGAAAATTTAATAAGGTAATTTTATGATGGATAATCACGAAGATTTTTACACTCAGTCTGCTGAAATGTACGATATATTAAGTGAGCAACATTGGAAAACACGTGAAAATACATTTATAGAGTCATTATATTTAATGGGAATAAATAGAGGTAATTGGCTAAACATAGGTGCAGGAACAGGCCAAGAATTAGCTATACTAGCGCAAACATTTCCAAATATACATATTCTGGCTATTGAACCTTCAGCATCTATGCGTATTGGCTTAATGACAAGACTTATGATGTTACCTAAAATACAACACCAAGTAACTGTGATTGCTGATACATTTCAAAATGCCATTTTACCAAAATCATTTTCTGCCGCTATTATATGTGGCTGTATAGGATATTTTGATCAGAATGATAGGAGGTTATTATGGAATAAACTTGCAAATGGGCTAGAAGAAAAAGGGGCTATTTTAGTAGATACAATGCCGTTTAATACGCCTTGTAACATTTCTAAGATACAACTTAATAGTAAAAAAATAGGTAGGCATATCTATGAAATTTATTTAAGTGGCAAACCTATAAATGAAGAAACTATTCGTTGGAATATGAATTTTAAAATCATAGAAGATGATAAAGTCATACGAAGTTTTAATATTGAAAGAGATTGGTATACTTTTGGAATTGAACAAGTAATTAAGGAGGCATCAAGAGAAGGATTGGTCCATGAAAACATTAACTCAAGTACTGTACCAATGATAATTCTCCGCCATAAATAACTCATCATTAAGGTGTGAAAATGTTAAGTGATATTGACAATATAAAAGAACTATGTTCTAAGCAAATAAATATTGACAAAAATAAATTTTCAGATGAAGACAACCTGATTAAATTAGGTCTTGATTCAATTGGGTTTATGCAATGTTTATATATTTTAAAAAAAAATGGTTACGCTATAACATTAAAAGATTTGTATTTAAACCCAACAATAAAAGGATGGTATAAAATATTAAAAAAATCAGATATAAATAAAAAAGAAAAAAAAGATAATATATATCCACATAAAACAATAAAAAATGTCGGTGAGTTTTCACTTACCCCTATACAACATGCCTATTTTGTTGGTCGTTTGAATAAACAAACTCTTGGTGGTGTTGCTTGCCAAATTTATCAAGAATTTGATGGCACCCCTAAATTTACTCCAGAAAGTCTAGAGAAAGCATTAGTATTATTATCAAAACGTCATCCCATGTTGAATATAGTATTTAACCAACAGGGTACACAACTTTGGTCTCCTAACCCAAATAGGAAATATGTTACTTATCATAACTTTAGTCAATTACCAAAGGATGAATATGAGAAAAAACTTTTACAATTACGGGAAGAATTAAGCCATCAGGTACTAAATGTTGAAAGCGGTCAGTTAATTGATTTTCACATGATATCGCTACCTAACAACAGATATCGTTTATGTACTAATATTGATATGTTGATTGCGGATGGTACAAGTTATTCATTACTCTTTACTGAACTTTGTTTATTATTGAGCGGAGAAATATTACCTCAATTAGATGAGCACTATGACTTTTACCATTATTTACAAGATAAAAAACAGTATGAAAACAAAGAATCAGCATATCAATATTGGAAAAATAAAATCCCAAACCTACCAGACTCTCCTCTTCTGCCATTATATAATGACCCAGAAAAAATAAATAAAATAAAAATCAAACGTCTTAGTTGGACATTTAGCTCAAAAGAATGGAAAAACTTTAGTAAGTTTGCTAAAGAAAATAATATTACACCCTCCATTGCATTAGCAACCTGTTTCTCCTCTGTACTTGCAAGATGGACTGGTCAAAATAGCTTATTACTCAACTTTACGTTATTTGATAGAAAGCCATTAGCCCCTGCAGTTAATAATATTATAGCTGATTTTACTAATGTCATTCTTTTAGAAATGAAAACAGACAGTCGATCATTAATTTCATTATCTAAAGACAATCAAAATACATTTATTGAAGCCTGGCAACATTCTGATTATTCTGGTATTGATATCATTAGAGACCTTCGTAAAAATGGCACCCATCCTTATGGGTGCCCTGTTGTCTTTACTAGCCATATTAATCAACCACTTATTGATAAAAATATAGAATCTGTATTAGGTTCTATAGGATGGGGAATATCACAAACACCTCAAGTTTGG
Source organism: Proteus sp. G2674 (assembly GCF_009915195.1). Lineage (NCBI taxonomy): Bacteria > Pseudomonadati > Pseudomonadota > Gammaproteobacteria > Enterobacterales > Morganellaceae > Proteus > Proteus sp. G2674. The sequence goes on along the minus strand of NZ_JAABLS010000027.1, from coordinate 63,030 downwards.
CTTGATCACATGGCAATTAACAAAGGTGGAAATATTGTTTTACAGTGGGATTATAACAATGACTTATTCCAAAATGATGTTATATCAACAATATTTGATGTTTATATTTCTCGTATACGCCAACTTGCCAACGATCCTAATGCTTGGATTGAACCTCAACCTAATTTCATCCCTAAAAAACAATTAAAAAGTAGAATATCAGTTATCAAACAAGATAATTCACTATTATTTCATACACTACATAAGTCTATTTTCCATAATTATTCAAATTCATCAAGAATTGCTGTCATCGATATCGACTCTCAAGAATGGAGCTACAAAAAGTTATTATCTAAAGCAATAATACTCAGTGAGAAAATAATACAACAAGGTTATAAACCAAAAGAAAGAATTGGTGTATGTATGCCAAAAGGAGTAGGGCAAATTATTAGCGTTCTGGCTATTTTATTAATGGGTGGAACTTATGTTCCGATTGATGTACTACAACCAGAAGAACGTATAAACCGTATTGCTAAAAATGCTCAGCTTTCATTACTAATCGTATCTGATAGCGATCCATCCTATTTAAGCTATGCTACATTTTGTAACAGGATTGTTTGGCAAAAAGTTCAACCCTCCGAGAATAAACCACCACACAATATAGATATATCTCCTCATCAAGCAGCTTATGTTATTTATACTTCTGGTTCTACTGGAGAGCCTAAAGGTGTTGTTGTATCCCATGCCAGTGCAATGAATACCTGCCTTGATCTCAATCAGCGATATAATATTTCAGACAAAGATCGGGTACTTGCCATATCAGCACTACATTTTGATCTGTCTGTTTATGATATTTTCGGCGTTTTAAATGCCGGAGGAACTCTTGTATTAGTTAAAGAAGATGAGCGCCGCAATCCTGATGCATGGTTACGACTTATTAACCAACATAAAATAACACTTTGGAACAGTGTACCTGCACTGTTTGATATGTTACTAACATATGTAGAAGGAATAGAGTCATCCATTCCACAATCGCTGCTATTAATCTATCTCTCTGGAGATTGGATTGGGCTTGATCTCCCTACACGTTACTATACTTTCTGCCCAAATGGACAAATAGTCGCCATGGGAGGTGCCACAGAAGCCTCTATTTGGTCTAACTATTTTAATGTCACAACATTAGACCCATCTTGGAGCTCAATACCTTATGGATATCCTTTATCCAACCAACGTTATCGTATTGTTAATGCTAAAGGAGAAGATTGCCCTGATTGGGTATCAGGAGAACTTTGGATTGGTGGTGCAGGCGTTGCGTTAGGCTATCTAAACGATCCCGAAAAAACAGCACAACAGTTTGTAAAACAAAATGGTGAAAATTGGTATAAAACAGGTGATATGGGAAGATATCTCCCTGGCGGTATACTTGAATTTTTAGGAAGACGTGACCGGCAAGTTAAGATTGGCGGATACCGTATAGAACCAGGGGAAATTGATGCCGCATTCAATAAGCTTCAGGGTGTGCAAAATGCGATTACACTATGTCTTGGTAATGGTAATAAAGAAAAAGCATTACACTCTTTTGTGATACTAAATTCGGGTAATTACCAGAATATTATTAGTTCAAATAGCACCATTTCTCCCCTCTACTATCTGCGCTCAACCCCAATAAATATACAACAACAATCCCAAGAAGCGGCAATCATAGCTGGATTTTTATATGATTATCTTACTGAACAAAATATTGATTTCGACAACCTCTTGTCAGAAAAAAAATCAGCAGATGAACATGGCATTATCGCTAGCTATCAGTCATTAATGGCTAATTGGCTAAATTTAATAGCACAATATCCACAAACTACACTCAATTCCCCCCCAACTAATAGTACTCAGCGAACGCTAATAGAAAATTTGCAGCGCCACAAAAACAATTTAACAGACATACTCAAAGGTAAAAAATCAGCTCTAACACTATTTGATGATCCCTATTGGTCACCAGAACAAGTCACTATGCGTATTGATGGAATGCACTACTCCTTAGAAAATTTACTACAAAAAATCAGAGAACTTCATCATTCACTAAAAAGGCCAATAAAAATCATTCAATTAGGTGCTAGAAGCGGTATTTCAGCAAATTATATTCTGCAACGATTACCCAATAATATGGTTACCCTACTGCTAACTGATGAGTCTCTTTCAATGGTAACGCAAGCTAACCAAAATTTATCAGATTATCAAAATAGCTATGCTGAGCCTCTTACAGAAGTATTTCTTCATAAAAATCGATATAGTGCAGATATCATTTGGATGAACAATTATCTTCATCGATTAGACAACCCACAAAAAGAGATACAAAAATTCGTTTCACTCTGTGCTCCGAGTGGAATGATTTTTATACAAGAAGTGCTACATGCCCCTGCACAATCACTGATAAGCATCTCTTTATTACAACAAAATGGTAGTGATCCTGCTGATAAATTATTAACAGCAAAAAAATGCAAAGATATCTTTAGCGCTTCTACTGCGACTTATAAAAGTGAAGGAGTTAACGGCGAAATATTGACACAGTTATACCAAGCACCAGAAAAAATTTATTTACCAGATAAAAATAAGCTAGAGCATGATTTGCGCCAATTTTTACCAGACTATATGATCCCAAAACATATTTATTTTCTAACTGAGTTCCCCTTAACCGCAAATGGCAAAATAGATAACCAATCATTAAAATTGTATTGTCAGGAATACCAAGAAGAATACCTAAATCAAAAACCTATCAATGGTAAAGAACAGAGCATCATAACAATATGGCAAAAGCTCCTTGGCACCAACAAGATACACCGTCACAGTCACTTCTTTCGTGAAGGGGGAGATAGCCTAGTTGCTATTCGATTGATCTCTGATTTAAACCATATTGGCTACCAAGTTGAACTGGAGCATATCTTTGCTTATCCGATCCTTTCTGATTTTGCACAAAATATAAAGCAGAGCGAAGTTTTCGAAAAACAGCCAGCAATTTCACATAACGAGGCGTATAGATACAATCCATTTCCACTCACTGATATTCAGCAAGCTTACTTAGTTGGACGGCAAAATAATTTTACACTTGGGGGTGTTGGTACACATTTTTTTGTCCATTTTATAGCGGAAAATTTAGATGTACCTAAATTAGAACGTACAATTAATCAGTTGATTTCTCGTCATGATATGTTACGTGGTGTCATTATTAATGGACAACAACAAGTACTTAAAAAAGTTCCTTATTATTCCGTTAAAACGCATTATATTCCTACAGAAAAAAGTGACGCTTTTCTAGTATTACGAGCTCAACTTGCTAACACTGTTTATGATCCAGAAAATTGGCCCTTATTTGCTATTCAAGTTATCAAGACCAAAGAACAACCAGATCATATTTTTATTAGCCTTGATAACTTATTCCTTGATGGAATGAGTATGCAGATATTTTTCAGTGAACTAAAAACGCTATATATGGAGCCAAATCATCAATTTATCCCTCTAGATATTACTTTTCGAGATTATATTGATTGTGATGCCTATCAGATTAACACACAAAATGATTGGGAATATTGGTTAACGCGTTTACCACAATTACCACCAGCCCCACAATTGCCACTAATAAAAGATCCAGCACAGATTGTGCAACCTCGCTTCTCGCGTTTACAAACATCATTATCTACTTCTGTTTGGCAAGCACTACAACAAGTTGCTCAACAAAATAATGTTACGCCAGCAGCACTTTTGATTGCTGCTTATTGCGCCACATTATCCGCATGGAGTAAAAGCCCTGAGTTAACAATTAATTTGACATTATTTAATCGGCATCCTGTACATCCTCAAATAAATGAAGTACTTGGTGATTTTACCTCATTACAATTACTCGATTGGTATACCTGCGATCTTTGGTCAAACAGTATCTCAATGATGCAAAAACGTTTACATAAAGATATGCAGCATCGTAGTGTTTCAGCCATTAAAGTAATGCGTGAAATGGCAATTCAACGACAGATGTCTCATATAGAGATGCCTGTCGTTTTTACCTGTGCATTGGGCTATAAACATGATGAAGGTTTTCTTTCTCATCATTCATGGCTAAAACCTGTTTGGGGAATATCACAAACACCACAAACATGGCTAGATCATCAAGTATATGAGTCAGATGGTGAATTATATTTAAACTGGGATTTTGTCGAGCAATTATTTGACTACCCAACCATTTTTTCCATGTTCCAGCAATATGAACATATACTCACTAAACTGGCTACTGAACCAGAATCTTGGCAATTGCCATTAAATAAACTTATACCAAGACGCAATAATCTCATCATCACCCCAGTTTTCAATGCCAAAAATAATCAAAACACACATTATAAACAATCTACTGACACAAAAAAAACAGGTCAGACAATACAACAACTACAACAACTACAACAACTACAACAACTACAACAACTTGTTAAGCAAGTTATTGGAATATCATTAGCACCTGAAACAAATTTTTTCGAAGCAGGTACCAGCTCTTTACAATTGGTTCAACTTCATGCAGCACTACAAAAAAATGGCTATAGCCATATTACAATTACTGATCTGTTCGCTAGTCCAAATCTAAGTACATTAGCGCAATTGCTTTGGCAAAACACTTCACCAACATGTGAGCAATATTCCGACCGAGACAAACACAAAAACAAGAGAAAGAAACGGTTACAACTACGAACTCATAGTAGATAAAGGATATTAATCATGCTGAATTTTGAAACTTTCTATGGTAATAGTGAACCTATTGCTGTTATTGGTCTTTCTGGTCGCTTTCCTGATGCACAAAATATTGATCAATTTTGGCATAATATAATTAATAAACACGATAGCTCTCGTCTTTTTTCTGAAGAAGAACTAAAAGCCGCTGGTGTTGCTGAACAAACTTATCGTTCACCTGATTTTGTTAATCGTGGCGCGCCGTTAGATGAAGCGGAATATTTTGACGCTACTCTATTTAATTATTCACGCTCAGAAGCTGAACTTATCGATCCCCAGCAAAGAGTTTTTTTACAAGGTGCTTGGCATGCTTTAGAGCATGCTGGATATGCCCCTTGCAATATAACCATCAAAACAGGCGTTTTTGCTTCAGCAAGAATAAGCAGCTATCCTGCTCAGCAAGATTTAGCATTGCACAATATTGGCCATGTCCGTGGCATGCAAAAATTATTAGGGAATGATAAAGACTATCTCGCAACACGTATTGCATATAAATTAAATTTAACTGGTCCAGCATTAACTATACAAACCGCTTGTTCTAGCTCCTTAGTTGCCGTACATATGGCTTGTGAAAGTTTACGCTCTGGTGAATGCAGTATGGCTATTGCTGGTGGAATTGGTATCACATTTCCACAAACCGGTGGTTATCTATATCAGAAAGGCATGATCTTCTCACCAGATGGTATTTGTCGTCCTTTTGATGCAGAGGCAAACGGTACTTTTGCTGGTAATGGGTTTGGTATTGTAGTGTTACGTCGTCTTGAAGATGCCTTAGTGGATGGAAACACAATTATTGCTGTATTACGTGGTAGTGCCATTAATAATGATGGTCATCAAAAAGCGGGATTCACAGCGCCCTCCGTAGCAGGCCAAGTTTCAGTTATTAGAGAAGCAATACAACTGGCCGACATTAAAAATGAAGATATTGAACTTATTGAAGCACACGCCACAGCTACACCATTAGGTGATCCAATTGAGTTTAGTGCATTATGTCAGGTTTTCTCTGATCGCTCTCTTACTGCTTCTAAATGCGCTATTGGCTCAGTTAAAGGCAATATCGGACATCTGGATACAGCAGCAGGTATCACTGGCCTAATTAAAACGATATTAGCGGTAAATAAAGCACTTATTCCTCCATCTATGCATTTTAATCACCCAAATCCTCAATTACAAATAGAAAAAAGCCCGTTCTACATTCCTAAAAGCCCTAAAGTTTGGTCTAGCAGAATACGAACTGCTGGTGTTTCTTCATTTGGTATTGGTGGAACAAACTGTCATATCATTGTGCAATCATTGCCTGACTCATTAGTATCAATTAAACCTGAACCAGAGGTAGACAATAATTTTGAATACTCATTATTGCTTAGTGCCGCCACAAAAGAGAGTCTAAAACAACTTGCTGGTGATTATGCACCATTAATAAAAATTACCCCAGCAAACATTCTGGCTCATAATGCATTACAGCAAAGACAACTCAACTTACCATGGCGCTTATCTATCCCCTTAACAAGTGAAAGTGATATTTCACTGTTAGCTTTCTCTCAAGGAAGTGCAGATTCTTTAATACAATATGGTCATACATCAATAAATAAGAAAATAGCGTGGCTATTTTCTGGTATGGGATCACAATATCCTGCTATGGGTAAAGTGATGTACCAACATTCAACAACATTTGCCGAAACTATCGATCGTTGTGAGCAAGCATGCCTGCAACACTTAACATTTTCGTTAAAAGAAGTCATGTTTGGCCTACATAGCGATAAACTCGTTAATGCCAGTTATATTCAAGCGGCTATTGTCGCCTATGAAATTGCAATGGCAGCACATTGGCGAGCAATCGGTATTTTACCTGAAATAATTGTAGGTCATTCTTGCGGAGAATATGCCGCAGCCGTTATCGCTGGTTTCTATACAATCGAACAAATGATGCCACTTGCTGTATATAGTGGACAATTAATGGAAAGTCATGTTAATGGTGAAATGATTGCTGTATTTGCAAAATATCAAGATATTCAAATCATTGCTAAACGATGTCATGTTGAATTAGCTGCAATTAATGGCCATAACAACTTATCATTCGCGGGGCAACCCGATGATATGCAAAAATTTACTCAAATATTGAAAGCAAAGAATATTCGATTTAGAGAAATGAATAACGTGTGTGCTGCTCATACCTCTTATATTGATAATATTCTTGATCAATTGATGGAATTTACTGAGTCATTATCAGCCTCACAAGGAAAAATAGCCTTAGTCTCAGGCTATACAGGGCAATTAATTTCTCAAAAAGAACTTCAACATCCATCATATTGGGCTCAGCAACTACGCAATACAGTTATGTATCAAGATGCAATACAAACGTTAGTCAATCATGGTGTCACCCATGCTATGGAATTAGGACCAACTTCTGTATTAAGTGATCTTGGTGAACGTGAAGGCATTACTGAGATTAGTTGGATACCAACTGCCAGAATGGGAGTTGATGAAATTCAGATGAAACAACAGGCTGCAACAACCCTATTTATTGCAGGCTATGATTTACCATGGCAGTCACTGTTTAAAACTCAAGGAAGTTATATACCATTACCTCTCTATCCCTTTGAAAAACAATATTATTGGTATGAAAAAAAGGATAGTGAAAAATATCAACCACAAAAAAGCGCATTTGATTTACCTATTAGCCAAGGTCGTGAAACGGCATTAAAAGCGCTTACAACACTCGATCTTCCTCGTTTAAACTCATTTAATTCAACACTTACCACTTTACATAATTATTACGTCGATAAAATGATATGCTCGTGTTTAGGCCATGAGTTGAATACCCCCATGTCTGTAATCGATATTATGCGAGCAGGACGCATTTTACCTCGCTATTATCAATTATTAGTACGTTTATTAGAGGCCTGTGTTGAGGATGGATATTATATTTACCAACAGATAAATCAGCACAACTACTATAAAAAAATAAAATCTATTTCTAGTGATAAATTACCATTATTATTCCATCAATTACAATTAGATAGCGAAGGTCTTCAATCTATTCCTGACACCGTCAAGCGAGCAGGAGAGCAACTCTACGATATGATGACAGGCGTGATTGAACCTGTTTCAGTGATCTTTCCTGAAGGTGCATCTCAAGGTGTTGAAGTTCTCTATCAAGATTTTAGTTTTGGTCGTTATTTTAACCAAATTGCTGCCGCGGTACTTAAAGGATTACTTTCTCACTACCAGCCCACTGTGGCTAAGCCTTTGCGAATTATTGAAGTCGGTGGTGGCACGGGAGGAACCACCTCTTGGCTGCTACCTATTTTATCAACCATACAACATGTTGAATACGAATTTACCGATATTTCACCTATCTTCACCCGACGTGCCGCACAAAAATTTAGTCAATATTCATTTGTTAACTATCGAGAGTTCAATTTACAACAATCCCCTGAAATACAAGGTTTTCAATCTGATTATTATGACATTATTATTGCTGCTAATGTTATTCATGCCACTCAACATATTGGAGATACATTAACTGCTCTTCGTACTTTACTGCGTTCCAATGGTCATTTGCTTATGCGCGAAATAACCAAACAAGCTCGCTTATTTGATTTTGTTTTTGGCCCACTGGTGTTACCCCTCCATGATGAAAAGATCCGTAAAGGAAAACTATTTTTATCACCAGAATTATGGCATCAACAGTGTCGCTTAGCAGGATTTCAACATATTCGCTGGTTACCTGATGCATTACCAGAAACCAAAGATATGTGTGAACATATTATTCTCGCCAGTGTTTCGACAGAAAACGATCACTTTGATCAAGAGTTACCTAGTGACACCAAGATACAACAAAGTTCACACTACCAATGGCAATTAACACCTTGTGTGGAACAAGATCTTATCAAGCCAACATTAATATTTAACCATCAACAAACATTGCCTTCTGAAATCACAGCTATTTTATCCGCTATTGGATGTCTTTCTGAACAGGGTGAAAATCAATTAATCGTTGCCAACCTTGCAGATCCTTTAATTATCGCCGAGCAGATCCGCCAAATATTACTGTCATCGTCTGATGGGTTTGTTGTTATCACGCAACAAGCCTGGGCATTAACTGCCATAGAAACGGTTAATCCAGCACAACGTAGTATTCGAAGTTTATTAAAAACTATTCAAAAAGAATATAGCTCAAGGTTAATTGCCATTGTTGATTTAGGTATAAATGCCTCATGGTCTGAATTAGTTCCTGCTTTTATACAAATAGAACAAGGTAATAATGAAATTATTGTTCGTAACCATTGCTGCTACTTACCACAATTAACCCCACAGCCCTCATCTTCTACGATTATAGCGCAGAACATCATGGTATCCCCGCGCTGGCATATTATTACTGGTGGTTTTGGAGGCTTAGGTCGAATTACAGCAAGTTGGTTAGTAAGGCAAGGTGCTAAACGTATCGCTATTTTGGCACCACGAGCTGATAGCAGCGCATTAGATTGGATGAATAACTTACAGAAATCTAACCAGCTAGAAATAAAATGGCTAACATGTGATTGTCGTGATAACGCTCAATGTCATGCAGCACTCACTCAGCTTGAAAATGAAGGTGGCATTGAGGGGCTTATACACAGTGCAGGTATTTTGGATGATGCACTTATGACACAACTCACCCCTAAGCGTATGTCTGACGTATTTTCTGTTAAAGCGATATCTGCCAAGCAATTTTGTGATGCTTTAGAAAAAACAGATGCCAGTTACCTTATTTTATACTCCTCTGCCGCTGCAACTATAGGCTCTGAAGGACAAGCAGCTCATTCCCTCGCTTGTGGATATTTAGATGGATTAGCTGAATATGCACGTCGCAATATCAAGGGATTAACCGTCATTTCTATCGCTTGGGGGGCATGGCAAAGTGTTGGCTTTGTGGCAGAAAAACAACTCCATGATAAATTACAACACAAAGGTATGAGTACGCTTACTACTGAGGAAGGACTGGCACATTTAGATGCTTGTCTGCTAGATAATACCTCTTGTCGCCTTGCAATGCGCTTAGCGACTCCACCTTTAATGACACAAAAAACGCCTTTATTTCATCAGGCTAATCATAATGATCATTATGATAACCATGAAATTAATCACACTCACCAGCTTTGTGAAACCCCAACTCAAACGGCTCAAACAGAGCCGGTAAGCCCTAACAGGGTTGATTATCGCGTTGGTGATAACTTAGAACAGTGGCTAACAGCATGTATCAAACAACTGTTGCGTCTTGGTGATGAACATATTGATACTCACATTGAACTATTCCAATTAGGACTAGATTCTCTCTCTTTCCTCGATCTCAGTGCGGAAATTAAGAAACAGTTTGCGGTCAATATTGACGCTGAACAATCTTATGATGATATGACTATTGCTGGTTTAGCCTCAGTTATTCGAACCGCAGCACCTGAGAAATTTACTGTGACAGAAGCACTCCATAATCAAGACAACATTTCCCACACAATGGAGTCAGAACGATATGCCCCATTTCCATTAACACCAATTCAACACGCCTATTGGATCGGACGTAAAAACCTCTTTAACTACGGAGGCGTTGCTTGCCATGCAATTTTTGAATGGGATTGTCAACGCCAGATATGGGAGCCAGCCTCACTTGAAAAAGCTTGGAATAAAGTTATTCAGCGTCATGATATGTTGAGAATGATCATAGATGATGATGGACAACAACGTATCTTAAAAGAAGTTCCTTATTTTCATTTTATTCAACATGACCTAACAAATTTAACCCAACAAGAGCAACAAGAGAGCCTAACACAGATAAGGGAAGCCCTTTCTTATCGGGTATTACCGACTGAGTCATGGCCATTATTTGAAGTTGAAATTTCTTGGCTAAATAACGATTGTTACAGATTACATATCAATCTAGATTTACTGCAGTTTGATACCATGAGCTTTAAAATTCTGTTTGATGATCTATTTAACGCCTATTCAGGACAAGAATTAATACCACAAACATTTACCTTCCGCGACTACTGCTTAAAAAATCAAACAAATCGTAACAGTGATGAGTGGAAAATGGCATGGTGTTACTGGCAGGATCTATTATCTGATTTACCTTCTGCCCCATATTTACCGATAAAGAATTCATCCATTACTGAACAACCTCGCTTTACGACTTTCCAACATCATGTTTCTATAGCGCAATGGGACAAATTAAAACAGAGGTGGAAAAAGCATGGTATTACACCATCAGCAGGGCTTTTAACACTTTTTGCTTTAGTTTTAGGTCGCTGGACAAAATACCCAGCCTTTACACTAAACTTAACTTTCTTTAATCGTCAACCATGGCACCCAGATGTTACACAACTTATTGGTGATTTTACCTCTGTACTCCCTATAGATATTTATCTAGATAACGACTGTACATTAAATGAGTCAATGGCAAAAATACAGCGCAGACTTTGGCAACATTTAAGTAAGTCCCAAGTAAATGGTGTAGAGATTTTACGTGAATGGGGACGCTATAAAGGGGATAGTAGCCAATCTCTGTTACCTATTGTATTTACTAGCATGTTAGGTATGACACTAGATGGTGACAATATTGATGAAGCATTAAATCAGCTTTTCGGCCAACCCGTATATAGCTTCGCGCAAACACCTCAAGTTTGGTTAGATCACCAAGTAATGGAAGGAAAAGAGGGGCTAACATTAAATTGGTTCTGCATGGATGACATCTTTGCTGACGGTTTATTAACAATGATGTTCTCTGATTATCAAAGCTTGATCACTCAATTATGCCAAGATGAAGATAATAATCAATCAGTTGATAAGATTATTGCGCAACTTCCTTCATATCAACATTTAGCAATAGATAATCACCTCCAATCACGCTATCAACAACTCGAGCAAACATTGGAAAATCATCCGCAAATCAAACGTGCTCATGCTATGGTAATGGTAAAAGACGATACGAAAGTAGAGCCTCCTCTACAATTACTGTTTGAAGCCTCTTCTGATATTCCACTATCCGTTATTAAACAGCCCAATTGGTTACCTAATTTACTTTCGCCATCAGCTTCACTCAGTGACATTATTGAAAAGAGTTGGCAACGATTTGAGGAACGAGCACGGTATGGCATATGTCACACACTGTATCGAAATGCTCTTTTTACCGAGCTAAACACACCAATCACCCTAGCTGAAATAGTGGCTCGTTTAAAAGCAAAGCCTCAGTATGAGAGGCTACTTAGTCAGTGGCTAGATTTATTATGCCTGCATCACTTATTAACCAAAGAGGGTGATCAGTTTTATGCCACAACACAGTTTATTAACTTATGTTTATCTGCCCCAGTATTTCAACAACCTGTTAATGATTGGGAATATGTACTTTGGGATTACCTTGAACAATCACTAACCCAACATGAATTACTCTTTAGTGGTAAGGTTTCTCCTCTTTCACTACTTTTTAATTCAGATGAAATTACCACAGCACTATACGCCAAACACCCTGCACTAAATTATTTAAATCAATGTGCAAAAGATATTGTTAGTGCAATGGTTGGTGCAACATCTTCACTCAATATTTTAGAAATAGGAGCAGGTACAGGAGCTACCACTCAAGGTATAGTCGCAGTACTTGAGAATACGAATTACTCATACACCTTTACTGATATATCACATTACTTCCTTGATAAAGCGCGAAAAAAATTCACTGCTGTAGGAGAAATGCGCTATCAACTCTTTGATATTAATGCACCAATACAATTTTCTCATCATCCAGATAATGGCTATGATCTGATCATTGCATCTAATGTATTACATGATGCATCACATATCGGCCACGCACTAAAACGGATTAGAAGCCTGTTAAAACCTCAAGGCTATTTATTATTTATCGAAGCAACCGAGTGTCAAAGTGCTATGCAAATGGCGACTGTTGGCTTTATTGAGGGATTAAGTGCATATCAAGATAAGCGTATATTGACGAATAAAGCGATGCTTGATAGTGAAAGTTGGCATGATATTTTAATCAATACTGGTTTTGAAACTATTGGTCAATGGCCCCAAACAGATTCCTCATCTTTGCGACAAACACTCTTTTTAGCCTCTCCCACTCGTGGAGGAAAACCTTATTTAGGTAAATTACGTGATTATTTATCTCATTCTCTTGATCAGAATATCGACTCTTTTGAGTTGTTCCAATGTGAAAATATTGAAGCAACCCTTAATGGCATAGCAACATCATCCGCTCAAGAGCTAAATGAACAGATACAACCTGTTGCAATACCTGATGTACCAACCAATATGATTAATGAAATTATTGCATTATGGTCTGAGTTATTAGGTCGTGAGGTCAATAGTACAAATGATTTCTTCCGTTCTGGAGGAGATAGTTTGATTGCAACCAAAATGATCAGCCAATTACATCAACGGGGATATCCAGCAACATTACAACAGATTTTTACCTATCCATGCTTAGCCGATTTTTGTGCTCATTTAGAGCAGGAAAAGCAATCTCAACGAGAGTACTCCTCTTTGATACCTCTAAGCGCTGTATCTGCTCCAAAACCTTACCACTACTTTATGGTACATGCTTCTGATGGTGATCCCGGTGTTTACCTACCTCTTGCTGAGTCGTTAAATAATACAGTGTGGGGATTAACAGTTACAGATGCTTCAAAACTAACTGATTTGGATACATTGTTATCATTACATTTATCTAGCATAAAAACAGCACAGCAGACTGGCCCTTATATTCTTATTGGTTGGTCATATGGTGCTTTTATTGCCAGTTACCTTGCAGAACAACTCTCGCAACAAAATCACTCCGTATTATTAGTATTAATAGATCCCGTCTATCGACATGATTTTATTAAATTTTGTCATGATGACTCAGATAGTTCATCAGATGAAAATAAGCAGCTTGCATGCACTAAAAGACTTATGTCATTCCTACCTGAAAGTGACCTACCATTATCTGATGATATCGCCTGTTTATGGCTAGAAGCCACCAACCACCCAACAGAATGGACATCACCTGAAAAAGAGTGGTACCAACGATTACCGCCACATACCCAACATCACTATTTTTCAGGGGAGCACTGGTCAATACTGCAAGATCGCGCTACCAGCACACATCTGGCCGAAATCATTGATCAGTGGGTGCAACAAAAACTTTCTAATAACGGATATCCATCCGAAGGAGGTAATTAATGAAACCGGCAAAAAAAGTGGTGATTGTAGGCAGTAAATTTGGAGAGGTTTATCTCAATGCATTTATACAACCTCAAGACAAATGGCATCTTATTGGCCTTTTTTCCAAAGGTAGCACTCGTTCTCGAGAATTATCTAAAGCATTCGGTATTCCACTTTTTACTCGATTTGATCAACTACCTGAAAAAATAGATCTAGCTTGTATTGTTGTGCGATCAGCCATTGTTGGTGGCGAAGGTAGCCAACTTGCGCAAGCATTTTTACAACGGGGGATCTCGGTTGTACAGGAACATCCTGTACATCCTGATGAAATTACCAGACTACAATCATTAGCAGAAAAAATGCATTGCCACTATATCGTTAACAGCCTCTATCCACATAATAAAGCAGGACGTTTATGGATAGAAAACACACAGAAGATATATCAGCAAATACAACAACGACCAGTGTGGGGACAAATTATCACAAGCAGGCAATTAATTTATTCCGCCTTAGATATATATTGCCAAGCAATGAAATTACACCCTAATGATATTACAGTCACATTAGAAAAAGATAATACCCCGCTACAATTTCTACGACTATCCAACCCTACTGGTGATTTGCTTTTATGCCTACAAAAACATTTGTCATCTAACGATCCTGATCAGCATAGCCTCGTGATGCATCATATGATATTAGGCTGGCCAGCTGGTTATTTAACTCTCGCTGGAAGTTATGGGCCAGTAGAATGGAATAATGCGCTTTATATTCATCATCACCAAGATAGTAAAAAAGCCATGTATCAATCTCCTGCCACGATGGAGCTTGATGAACCACTGTTTCATTCATTTCATACTCCACCAAATAGTTGGCAGGATGTGATGGAATGTGAAGCACCAGAAGCTATTAATTACTTACTGGCAGAGATAGATAAATGCTGGCAATTACCTAATGATAAAAAACCAATGATTTTACAACCCCATTACCAATTAGCTTTATCTCAATTATGGATAAAAACATTGCAAACAGCAGGTAAAGCCATTGATGGCACAATTGCGCCATTTAAGCGAATGAACTTCACCAAAAGTAGTGGACGGAGAAAATAATGATAAAACAATCTCCCGAATATATTACTCCTTTAAATGAGCAAAATGTAAATAAAGACAATGCGAACCTATTGGTTTGCCCATTTGCTGGTGCCAGTAATAGTGCATTTAACTCGTGGAGATCTACCGATATTTCAGGGTTAAATTGTCAATTAGTTAATTACTCTGGCCATGGTTGCAGATTTAAAGAACCAGCCTTTAATGATATTGGATTATTAGCCAATGAATTAATAACAATAATAAAGAAATTTTATCCACCACGGCATAATTCATTATTACTTTGCGGTCACAGTATGGGGGCCCAAGTTGCCTTTGAAACTGCTATTCAATTAGAAAAAAATGGCTGGGAATTATCTGGACTAATATTATCAGGCTGCCAAGCTCCTCATATTCAAGCAAGGAGATTACTGAGTGATTTAAATGATGATGACTTTATTCAACAATTAATTGCCATTGGTGGATGTGATGCTGAATTAATCAAGCAGCCACAGTTGTTAAAACAGTTTATGCCATTATTACGTGCTGATTTCCTTGCTACCGAGCGTTATTTTTTTCAAAAAAGCACTAAACGGCTTTTTCATACCCCTGTTTTATTAATGTATGGTAGTCATGATAGTGAAGCTGATAAAAACGAAGTTGAAGCATGGCAAGATTGGATAGATAAGCATTGCACTATTAATTGCATCGCTGGAGATCACTTTTATCCAATTACACGCCCAAATACTTTTTGTCGTTTTATTATTGATTTTTATCACCAATTTATCAATGATTAAATTGATTAGGTAATATATATGAATAAAACAATAGATACTTTGCCACTTAACTTTCGTATTTTAATAAAATTAGCCCCACTCCCTCTGATTAGTGGCATTATTATGGCAATAATCTCAACAATGCTAAGTTTAGCACCATTATGGATCATCTATAAAATCAGCCAGATTTGTTTTTCACCATCACCTAATATTCAACAAATAAATAATCTAGTTTATATCACTGTGATTATTTTAATTTTACGTTGGGGATTAATGGCAATAAGTCATATTGCCACACATCGGGGGGCTTTTTATATTCAGCATCAATTACAACTAGCAATAGCTAAAAAAATCAGTAAAGTACCATTATCATTTTTTGCTCAATATGGCAGTGGAAATCTGCGACGTATTATCAATGATGATATAAAAAGCTTAGAAGGTTTTTTCGCACATATGCTACCTGATCTCGTCTCAGCCATAGTGACTCCCTTTATCGCTATTATATTACTTTTTTATGTAAATTGGCCTCTTGCCTTATTATCTCTAACCCCATTACCCATTGCTTTTATGGCTCAACTTCTCATGTTGCGTCGAGCCAATAAACAAACCAATGAGTGGATGAATATTCAGAAAAAAATTGCTAATGAAATAGGAGAATATATTAAAGGAATACGAGAAATAAAAGCGTTTAACTTAACCTCCCATACTTTTGGTAAATTATCTCAATCTATCAATTCCTCTGTTAAATGGATAAAAAATAATGTCAAAGCTAGTACAGGCTCTTGGATGGTATTTAGTGGGATATTAACAGCGAATCTCGTTATTATAGCACCAGTAGGTGGGTGGATGTATTTAAATCAACATATTGATTTATCTACTTATATTTTATTTTTAATGACATCCCCCCTCGTACTTGCGCCGTTATTACGACTAACATTTGTGCTAGGAGAACAAGCTCAACGAAAACAAACCTTAAAACATATCAGTATGATCCTTGAACTTTCAGAGCATAAACAACATGATAAACATTTTACTCTCCCTAAAAATAGCGATATTACTTTTAAAGATGTCTGTTTGGATCATGGTGATAAACCGATATTAGAGAAAATTAGTTTTAATGCCCAAGCGGGTACAACAACTGCAATTGTAGGCCACAGTGGCGCAGGAAAATCCTCATTATTAAAACTAATTCCCCGTTTTTATGATTGTACTTCTGGCCAAATAAAAATAGGTCAATATGATATCAACTACTGGCCAGAAATTGATTTACTTTCTCAAATAAGTGTTGTTTTTCAAGATGTATATCTATTTCATGGAACTATTTTAGAAAATTTACTCATAGCAAATCCTAATGCCTTATTTGAGGATATTATCAAAGCAACTAAAGTAGCCAATATTCATCATGTTATTGAGAAACTCCCAGCAGGGTATAATACATTAATTGGTGAACAAGGAAATAAACTTTCAGGTGGAGAGAAACAGCGATTATCAATTGCAAGAGCACTACTAAAAAACTCTCCAATCCTACTTCTCGATGAAATTACTGCCAATGTTGATGCTGAAAATGAAATTTTGATCTATCGCGCATTAAAGAGTCTATGCCAGAATCGGACTGTTATTATGATCACTCATAACCTACATACTATTATTAACGCAGATAAAATTATTGTGCTTGATAATGGAAAGATTATTGATACAGGTACACACACCCATTTATTAAACCAATGCCCAACCTATCAAAAATTATGGAATGATTATAGTCACACTATTCATTGGCAATTAATCTAGGAGAATAATAATGATTAAAGAATTAATTAAATCAGGTTATTTGCTTTCTAATAAAAAAGATAAAGATTTAATGGTGGGTCTATGCCTTGCCGTAGTTGAAGGTCTTTTGGCTACTATTCCGTATATTCTACTCTATTTTTTATTAATTGATCTTTTTGCCAATAAAATCACACTAACTCAGTTATTTTATTACTTCTTATCAATACTCTTATCTATTGTTCTACGTATTGTCATTGGTACTTATAGTATGCCAATGATTTTTATTGGTGCTTATAAAATGATGGGGCAAGCCCGTCTAAGAATAGCCGATCATTTACGAAAAATCCCGATTGGCTGGTTTTCTTCTCAACGCAGCGGTGATCTTGCATCACGGCTTACTGCTGATTTAGAGATCATTGAAAATATCTGGTCACATTTCTTAGGAATGTTTATCAGTACCTTAGCAATGCCTGTTTTTCTCTCACTATTCTTAGTATGGGTAGATTGGCAACTCACTTTAATTATATTATTTTCTATTCCAATCGCTCTGTTCGCATTATCCATAAGCCATAAAATAATGTTAAAAGCTGCACAACAGGCAGCTGATGCTAATGCCAATGTACAATCCGAATTACTCGATTATATCCAAGGAATTATGGTTATTCGTAGTTTTGGGCGACTTGGTCCTGCATGGAAAAAACTAAAAGTAGCCTTAGAAACACAAAATAAAACCCAAATAGTTCTCGATTCCAAGCCTGCCCCTTGGATTGCACTTTATGGTTTTATTCTTGAATCAGGTTTTATTTTATTAATGATAATAGGAACAAGCCGTTTAATTAGTGGCTCACTTTCTCCTTCTCAATTCGTTTTTTTCCTTGTATTAGCACTCCCCATTTATCGACAATTCTTTGATTTAGGATTATCCAGTATGTTGTTAAATTATGCACAAAAATCATTACAACGCATAGAAGAAGTAATGAAAGTTGTTCCACTTTCTGAGCCTATATATACTCAATTACCAATAAGAACAGATATCTATTTTAACAATGTAAGTTTTGTTTATCCTTATAATAGTCAATTAACATTAGATAATATATCTTGCTGTTTTCCTGAAAAAAGCTTTACGGCTATTGTTGGCCCTAGTGGCTCAGGGAAAAGCACTTTACTACAGCTTATTTCTCGTCTATGGGATGTTAACCAAGGTGAAATATTGCTAGATGATATTAATATTAACCAAATAAATTCCGATAAACTCTGTTCATATGTATCTTCTGTTTATCAAGATGTCGTTTTATTTTCAGGAACAATTAAAGATAATATTTTAATGGGAAAAACAGATGCTCACGATGGTGAAATAATAACTGCAGCTAAATTAGCTAATGCACATGAGTTTATTATGCAAAAACCACAAAATTATGATACTCCTATTGGTTACGGTGGTATGTTACTCTCAGGTGGAGAACGTCAACGTCTTTCTCTTGCTAGAACTTTATTAAAAAATGCGCCAATTTTACTGATCGACGAAGCAACATCGAGTATCGATTGTTCATCAGAAGTATTAATTCAACAAGCTTTATCATTGTTATCAAAAGATAAGACAATCATTATGATTGCTCATCGATTAAATAGCATTAAAAATGCCGATAACATTATTGTAATGGAAAATGGAAAAATAGTAGAACAAGGAAAACATGCTGAGTTACTTGCAAAAAATGGCTTATATGCACATTTATGGACGCAACAAACACAACTCTGCTAGCTCTTCTTTTATGATTAAATATCATGGACAAGAATTTGTTTAAACGTAATGAGGTACATATCTGGATTGGCAATCTAGCAAATATGTTATGCTGGAATAAAGCCAAATCCAGAATGCATATCTTAAATAACGAAGAAATATCATCGTTGTTTAGCTACCACTTGATAAAACAGCGACATCTATTTTTGCTTTCAAGAGTTATGCTACGTGATATTTTATCATTCTATTTAGATATTCCACCAGCAGATATTAAGCTATTGAGAAATCAATATGGGAAACCTTTTATTGAAAATAATGATATAACAAAAAAAATTCAATTTAATTTATCACATTCACATGATTGTGTTGCTATTGCTATTTCAAACACATCACTAATTGGCGTAGATATTGAATATTGTTGCCATAATAGAGAGCTAAATAATATTATCGAGTATTGTTTTTCAGAAAAAGATAAA
This sequence comes from Proteus sp. G2674, assembly GCF_009915195.1. Classification (NCBI taxonomy): domain Bacteria; kingdom Pseudomonadati; phylum Pseudomonadota; class Gammaproteobacteria; order Enterobacterales; family Morganellaceae; genus Proteus; species Proteus sp. G2674. The sequence continues at coordinate 43,262 of NZ_JAABLS010000027.1, read as the reverse complement.
CAATATTTATCTTACTTTAATGAAACCCAAAAAAAATATATTTTTTATAAAATGTGGACATTAAAAGAAGCCTATGTTAAATCCATTGGATGTGGATTATCAAATAACTATATTAAAGAAATTGATTTTTATTTAAGGAGGAACAGAGCTACCTCTATTGAATTCATAGAAAAAAATGCAACAGAAAAATTGTCATTCATGACAAGAAAAATATTTAACATCTATCAAATATCCACTGTAACACAAAACAATCAAGAAGATTTTCAACTCATACATTGGTTATAGAGTTTATTAGTATTCTATACATCATAGACTTCAGAGAACCAAACTAATACTACATCTTCTTTTACCTTGATAAGCAAATTATTTTTCATGAATATTCTTTTTAATTATCATTGAGATAATTATAGATATTATGGTATATACCATATATCGTTCATTTTTAACCGTACAAACATTTTCCAACTGAATTATAAGTATTATTTAACGGCTATATTGCCTGTCGAAAAACATTAAAATAATAGTTAACTTATTTTTTGCTTTCAACTATTAAAATTACACAGAAAAAACTTTTCATTTCGCGGTTGTGCACATAAATGAAGGAGTTGGGTAATCAAATTGAAAACCTCTAAACTTTTCACCTCCCCCCCTCCCTTATAGTCTAAACGACCATACGTACTAACTCACCAATTGGAAATGATTAGTGACAGGCCTTTAATGGTTTGTTATCCATATATATTTATATACAAAAAAATTTTTCTTTGGGATAATGGGATAAATTGATTATTTCTATTCAATATCATCAAGTTAAATTATCCCAAGAGCTACCTTTTTTATCCCTAATTTTTTATTTTTGGGATAACTTTGCTTTTTAATTAACCTTCATAACAATTCATCATCATCACCCTTGGGATAACATGGGATAAATAAAACTGATATAACATAATGATATTATTTCTTTTTTTAGTTTTTATCCCGTTATCCCACTTATCCCAACGTTTTTGATTCATCACGGGGGCTATTCCCGCTGGTTACTCTTCCTCACTATCAATTAAGACAACAAATCGCTGTTGACTGCCGTTGATGCTGATAGTTTTACCATCTACGCGCCCCGATTCGGATCTGACTAAAATACCTGCCTCTTCGAGAGCCTCCGCCCCCAATTTCTTTTGAATGCCTGAGAGTATTTCATCTTCAAATACTGACGGTATAATATGATATTCGTCCTTGCCGTCCTCTCTGCGACCAGAAACCAAATAACCCGCAAGGTTTGTTATCCTTCCTGCATAAACACGGTCTAGATCTCCGTTACGCTTACCATAAGTGTATGGCTGAAAGCGATTTAATCCATAGCGCTGAATAAAATCCCTTGCCCGTTTAACGACTTGGTATTTTTCACGGTTTCCTATGCCGTAGTTCTCCAACCATTCATTAAAGCTGTTACGAACAAATCGGCTACATTCCGCGATATCCCAACATGTAATTGATGTTGCTAGCTCTGCGGTAGCGTCCAACATGGCGAAACGAGTAGCTACTCTCTTGACCTGTGGCGATACTTCTTCGGGTAAACTCGATAACCATTCATGCTCTTTGTTTATAACTATCTGACTAGCTTCGTCTTGATGGTTTGCAAGGTATTCAATCCATGCCCTACCAATAGCACCACAATGTTGTGTTGATGCCCGTTTAATGGCACGTGAATGCAAATCACCATCATCAAGGCTATGAAACTCAACAGTATCAGTAAAGGGCACACTAACCAGACGCACTAATTGCCCTGCTTTTGGGGTAACACTATTTCGAATGAGATAGGTTTCAAAATCTTCCTCACCCGTTGATAACGCCACAATTGTCCAACGTAAAATAGCTTTATTTCCACCGTCTTTATTACCTTGAATACGTCCTGTACCATTAAATAGGCTATAAGCACTCCCTGCGACATGCCGCACATCATTACCCTGTCCAATTTCATCAATCGGCATAAAACCATCATTTCGTGAAGCGGCTTCAATCGTTAACCCGTACTTTGTCGCATCCCATGTTAATTTCAGTTCATCGGGTACACCGTAGATACTTGAGGCAGCCTCTACAGTAGTAGTTTTCCCTGCTGATGACTGAGCGAATAAGTGAATGCCAAATGAACTACCACCTGATAAAGAGTTCAGCGGAGCAGCTAACGCAACTAACCCACCTAAAATCATGGATTGATTACCTTTCATTAAATCACCTACATTCTTCCGCCAGCTTTCAGTCGTTCCTCTAACAACATAACCAGCAACGGCGGAGGTTCCACCACAAAAGGCAACAGGGCGACTAGGTGTACCAATAATATGACCATCTGGCATCACATATGCCCCATCATGCCAACCAGCAGTATGTGTGATCGTCCATTCGTCGCGCTTACCCTGTCGTTGCAGATAGTTAGCCAATAGATCCAACTGACCACGTTTGGTTGTAATATTTACCCCCCGGGATCGCAATCTTCCCCACCCTTGAGGCGAACCTAATTCACGCCGTGGAATAGCCTCATAGATAATTTGGTTACTCCCTTCTTGCTTCATCTGAATAACCAAATAACTGTCTTTACCATCAGAACCAATGCCCACCGTAGACATTTCATCCGAAAACCATGTTTCTTTTTCGTCAATCTCGCCCGTCGTGTTATTTTGCTTGCGTTCGATGTAATACAAACCACCGTGACGCTTATCAAAAAAGGGAGCTAAATCATCGTGGAAATTGATTTTCTCCACCGCTATTTCCGTTTTCTTAGGTCCCTTTATCGGCCACAACCTATTAATGCGCTTAATATCGGTAAGAACAGAAGTTAACTCTTCCTGTGATATATGCGATAAAACTAATGCTTGACGTTTTTCTTCTGCTTTTTTCTGATTTTTAGCTGAATGATATCCCTGCTCAATAAACCAATCTGGTGTCACGGTACCTTCCATTACCAATGAACGCATACAGATAGCGAGAGAGTTCAATCGGTGTTCTACTGGATAGCGTAATATCGAGGCATCAGCAGCTCCCTTTTGAGGTGGCGTGCCCTGCTTAATCCACTGGTAAACACTGGTAAATAATGAATCTGACCATTCTGGCAACTTTCCCTTAGCTTTTACCCTATTAGTCATTGCCTACCTCCGTATAAGGAAATCCCTCACGTTGATAGATTTTAAATTTCGCTTCATGCTCATTAAAACGCATCGCATCAATCAAACAAGGTAAATACATCAATGAATCACCGACACGTCGTAAATCATTTTTAGCTTGGTTTTCATGGTAATATTCATTTGTACAAACCCAAAAAGCACATTCTCCCATTGCACGTAATACCGATAGCAGCCCATCACACATTTCAGAATAAATCCTTCTGCAGTTTCGTAATTCTTCTGAGCTCATTGAGTCTAAATCGGCTTTTACAAGGTAGTCATAAATATCAGGCATGACATTCACCTCCAGGTACATTAACTAAAGCATCGTGTAATGACTGCCTAATCTCACTATTTAAATCACATGCAATGGAAATAAGATCTAAAAGTTCTTTAGAGCATTCTGTAGACGCCTGCGCCAATATCGCCGTAAACAGTGAACTAGTTTGTTGTGCCTTATATACAGCAGCATCTAATGGAATAAGTTTATTCATGCTGTCCCCCAAAGCGAATACGTATTGAGAATAAACAATGGGAATCAAGAAACATAGTACGAGCATCTTGTTTATTGTTAGCTTCAACAGTAAAGAATTTAGATTGCTGGCATGAGAAAAAACGCCATAAGAATTTAATATTTAGGGTAAAACTATCCTGTTAGGGTTGGTGCACTATGGGGCATAGTTCCTATAGGTACACACATGTCAACTATCATTAAACAGGATAAGCAACCCAAAGGAACAGGAAAAGCACCACCGTTCCATATGCGCATCACTCCAGACTTAAAAGAGTAATTTGAAATGTAACGAAACAATCAAATATGAGCTTGGCTAATTGGCTTAAAACTCTCGAACGCAAAGAGTTAGAACGTTTAGGTATTGAACCTAAAGGTTGAACTAAGTAACCATCATTCACTAGGTTGTGATGCTGAACTGCGTATGTAATACGTATGAACATCATACCAGTATAAGATTGGCAGTATTGAACTAACTCGATATAATCGGGGTAGTTAGTAACTTGCTCTACTGAATGAAGTTAAAAAAATGTTCATTAGTTAACCCCTAATACGTCCTGTCGGACTTATTAAGCTTATAAATTACTCAATGCGTCTACTAACTTCATGTAACGCTTAAGATACTGATACCTCTGAGTTGATAGCATCTCAAAATGCTGTCTGTTCAATCTTTTGCATACAAATTAGCAAACCTAATTGTTGTTCATCCACACAGGAGCGTTCGCCAGTGAGTAAACCTGTTAGTCGGTTCTCTGTACGTGCTAAATAGATATAATGATGTTTCTCTGCGCCTAAATCTCTTAATGCATCCCTTGATTCATGGTAATGAGGTAAATATTCTCTACGAATGGATTCAGCCGCTCATTTCTTACTAAATGCTTTAGTTACATCCAGTTTGAATTGCACCATTTGCTCATGAGCTCGCCCACGAACAATAATGCGACACATAAAGTCAAATTGGTTTTCATTGAGTAAAACGTATTTATTAATAATTGTGCCTGTTGAGTGTGGGCACATCTCCGTTTGAAACGGAAGAATGCCGAATTAACGTAAACTCTTAGCATTCTTTTTTACTAACTTAAAAAAATTTTTATGTTTAATAGAAATGCATTTAGCAAACAGGCGACTATCTATTCTTGGTTCGACTCTATGATAAATTAAAATAGACTCTTGGCTAATTTCAAAGTGTGCGAATCCATCAGCAATTAAGCTGTTTTTTTCAAATCTCATATATTTCTTCTCTTTTATTTAATTAATAAGAGCTATAGCGACAACACCTTTAGCTTGAATTATTTTGTATGCAAACGAACGTAATTTCGTATTTATTAATTGCGTGTAATTAACAATTACTTGTACTAGTTCGATTTATTACTATATGGATTATTAATATTTTCCACAGCTGGAATGTTATGAATTCATAACAATAAATCACTTAATAACCATGCTGAGGAATTACGCCTCAATACTTTGCGAGCAGGGAAACGTTCTTCGTTTTCTAGTGTGTAATTGTTGTGCGTGAAATAGATGTAATGCGCTGACGTTCTTTCTCACAAATGAGATGATCATACTGTCGCAATACTCAGCAAGGATTAAACGGCGTAATTCTTGTGTTGGTGAGATAAACTGAGTCATTAAGCCACCTCACTAGAACGTGATTCAGCAATCTTATTAGCAATCCACTCATCTACTTCAGATTCAACGAAAGCAATAGAACGAGTGCCAATTTTTACTTGCCGTGGAAAGTTATTCTCTTTAATTAATCTATAAATCCATGCTTTGCTGTAACCTGTGCGTCGCAAAACCTCTGAAAGCCTAATCAGATTATTCATAGTATTTTCCTTAATATGGTATGAAAAGATATGCGAAAAGACCCTATACATAAATGAATAAGGTTAATAACGCATTATTCTGGTTTATATTTTGGGTGTTTTTTATGGGGAAAATAATATTGTTTAAAACAAAATATTCTCAACAATAAATTGACTTTTGGCACACGGTGCATGTGCTAATATGATTATAAAAGATAAGAACTACAACTATACCCCACAAGGGGGGGCTTAATTTTAAAAATATAATAAAAAATATTTAATCTATATTACGAAGAGAAATCATCAACATACTAATGAATATATCATTAGCTCCTTTTTATATAGTTTAAGGGAATCGATGTTGCTCTGAGAATTTACTCTGAACGCTCCGTATTTATTACAAATCTGTTCTACCACTAATCACGCTAAAAGTAACATATGAAGCACTTCAAGAGCACCACCGTGGCAGATTTCACCCAGAGAAGTTGCCCTGGTATATCTGCGTTTATAAAAAAGCATTGGCCGCTTTATCAGCGACGCCATTCTGATAGCTAATACATAATTCGCTACCATCGTTGTTAAAGAGCCAAGTCCACAATGATCTACTGCGGTACTATTAGATATAGTATACTGTAATAATAAACAGTCAAGCTTAAGAAACGAACAAAATTACTTGCTACATCTTTACATGATCTATTATCGTCTACTAAGGTGTACTTTTGAGTATATATTAAGATTTCTCTTATCTTGATACAAATTCAGCCATATCATACATTTAAAAATCAAATAATAATTAATGGTCATTTTAGATACAAAAAACCAGACCTTTTATTCCCAGATTCTGTGTATTGTTGCTGGTAGTTTAAACATGCTTAAAGTTATCGTGAACGACTTTATCCCCGTTCTCTAATGCCCCCATATAATCAGCATACCATTGAAGCATTTCTCTACGGTTATCAATATACTGAGCGTGGTTATAGGTTCCACGAATAGAGTTTTTATCAACGTGCGCTAGCTGTGTCTCAATCCATGCTGTGTTATAGCCTTGCTCATGTAGGATAGTACTCATTGTGTGCCTGAATCCATGACCTGTAGCTCTACCACCATAGCCCATACGTCTAATCATCGTATTCAGTGCCATATCTGATATATGCTTTCTATAATCAGTGCGACTAGGGAATATATATTGATAACTGCCACTGATTGGGTGTATCTGTTTCAGCAAATCAATAACCTGCTCTGATAGTGGCACAATATGGGGTCGACGCATCTTCATTTTTTCAGCCGATATTTCCCATATTCCAGTATCAAAGTTAATTTCTGACCATTCCGCCTTTCTCAATTCGCCTGGTCGAACTCCAGTTAATATAAGTACCCTTAATGCCACTCTAACAATCTGGCTTCCCATATACTTATCAATAGAAGAAAGAAACTCTGGTAATTCACTTACCGAAAGGTGGGCGTAGTGTTCACGCTTATGTGGAACAAAGGCACTAGCTAAATCTGGTGCAGGGTTATATTCTGCCCTACCAGTAATAATTGCGTACTTCCACACCTCACCGCAACGTTGGCGCACTTTCTTTAGCTTCTCGGTTGCCCCACGCTTTTCCATAATAGAAAGCACTTCAAGTAATTCTATTGGTTTGATTTCAACAATCGGGCGATTACCTATATGGGGAAAGACGTCTTTCTCAAATGCGTCCATCATGTCATCACGATAACCAACAGACCAGCGATCCTTTCTGCCCTCATACCATTCAAGAGCGATATTTTTAAAGGTGTTTACACTGTCAATCTTTGAAGCTTGCTTTTGTTCTTTGCGTTGTTGGTTTGGGTCAATTCCATCCGCCAGTAATCTCTTTGCATCATCACGCTTTCTTCTGGCATCAGCTAATGTAACCGTTGGATAAACTCCAATAGCTAAAAGTTTCTCTTTACCATCAATTCGGTATTTTAACCGCCAATACTTTCCGCCATTAGTTTTAACCAATAGATACAGGCCACCACCATCAGACAGTTTATAGTCTTTTTCTTTAGGCTTACTAGAATCGATTTGTTTAACGGTTAACTTCATTTTGGGGGTACTCAAATCATAGGATATAAATATACCCCCATATGTACCACCTAAAGGGGGTAGTTTTCAATAGATGTTAGTAGACATTGGGATTATGGAATTTTGTTATAATGCTTGATTTAATCAGGAGTGTAAGACTTTAGTAGACTTAATTGGAAGTAAATATGGCGGAGGAGGAGAGATTCGAACTCTCGGATGGTTTCCCATCGGCGGTTTTCAAGACCGCTGCCTTCAGCCGCTCGGCCACCCCTCCGCAATGGGGAGCAATATAAACATCCACGCTTATATTGTAAAGCCCTTATTGTCTTGTTTGGCGTAATTTTAAACGCCCTTTGATTTAACAGCTTAATTTATCAACGATTTACGCATTAGACTTGGGTATTGCGGTTATTTTTGCTAAATTAAATGATTATTTTTGATTGGTTAGAAACACATGTTTGTATTTAACGGACAACAAATCGAGACAGATAGCCACGGTTATTTAAAAAACAGCAATGAATGGACCGAAGAGATGGTGCCAATATTAGCTGAACTTGAAGAAATTGAACTCACAGAGCAACATTGGGAAATTATCCGTTTTGTGCGCCAGTTTTATTTAGAGTTTAATACCTCACCGGCGATCCGAATGTTAGTGAAAGCATTAGCACAAAAATATGGCGATGAAAAAGGCAATAGCCGTTATCTATATCGCTTATTCCCTAAAGGTCCTGCTAAACAGGCAACGAAGCTCGCGGGCTTACCTAAACCTGTCAAATGTATTTAATACTAAGATGCATAATGGCGGATTGAAAAGTCTGCCATTTCTTCATATTGGCATGGCGTTGCCGACCAGAATACAATCTTACTCCCTATTGGTCCTCCAGCAGCCAACCAATCTTCTATTTTTCTCAGTACCTGCTCTTCAGCAAAAGCTCTGATCCCCACACTGCCATCATCACGATTCCACACATAACCCGTAATAGGCTGCTTTTTCATCCATTGATAAGTATGAAAGCGGAAACCGACACCTTGTACACGACCTTGAATAATATATTCTCTACCAACCTTCATTTACCTACCCTCCAAACTTACATGTAACGCAAAAATTCCGATAAGATTGTTGTCTTTTCTTTATACAATAGATAATCTGATTTTGTGAGGTTTGCATTTACACTGGATAACGACGTGTTTAATTTTGTTACACCTTGAAATTTCACTTTATGCCCTCATATACAGAAATTAATAAAGCAAGGTTTTACGGAGGTGATAAATGATGATCGCCAGCAAATTTGGAATAGGCCAGCAGGTTAGACATAAACTACTCGGTTATTTAGGTGTAGTTGTTGATGTGGATGCTGAATATTCCCTTGATCAACCTAACGAGGATGATATTGCATCTAATATGACCTTGCGATCAGCGCCTTGGTATCATGTTGTCATGGAAGATGATGAAGGACAACCGGTTCATACTTATTTAGCTGAAGCTCAAATAACTTATGAACTCTCAGATGAGCATTTAGATAATGACTCAATGGATGAGTTGTCACAATCAATCCGCAACCAATTACAGGCTCCGCGATTAAGAAACTAATTTTCTTTCATTCTTAACTTAATGATAATCGCCGAATACATTTCGGCGATTTTACTCTGCCTATTACCAAGGCAATCCGTGGGCTTCTATCTCTTTTTTAGGACAGCGATCCATAACCACGCGCAACCCCGATTGTTCAGCTAATGCTTTTGCTTCTTCATTGATCACACCTATCTGTAACCATAAAACTTTAGCATTAATTTTAATCGCTTCTTTGGCAATCTCGAGCGCTGCTGCTGATTGACGAAATACATCTACCATATCAATCGCCACAGGAATATCTTGCAAATGACCATAACATTGCTGGCCTAGTATTGTTTCCCCTGCCATACCCGGATTAACGGGGATCACCTCATAGCCTTGCTCTAATAAGAATTTCATGACTTTATAACTAGGGCGATCTTCTTTATGACTTGCACCAACCAGTGCAATTGTTTTGACACTTCTTAGAATGTCATAAATCTCTGAATCAACCATTTATATGCTCCGTTATCAGCAGGAAGATTGAAAATCTTATGATACATCATAGTATCTTGTTCCGCTCATAGCTTGTAAGATAAAAAAAAGGTATGTTGACAACTGGAATAATAACTGTATTTATTTTTAAAGGTAGCAAATGGAACAAATTGACCGCACACTCGCCACAGAAAAAAATATTGCGTTAGTTGCACATGATCACTGTAAAAGCTCATTGCTTGAATGGGTTAAAAACAACAGTGAACAGCTTTCTCACCATAAGTTATTTGCCACAGGAACAACAGGAAATCTGGTTAATCACCATACAGGATTAGAGGTCACTCAGATGCTAAGTGGCCCCATGGGAGGTGATCAACAAATTGGTGCTATGATCGCAGAAAAGAAAATTGATATTCTTATTTTCTTTTGGGATCCACTCAATGCCGTTCCTCATGATCCAGATGTGAAAGCGCTGTTACGCCTAGCAACAGTTTGGAATATTCCCGTAGCAACCAATCGTGCGACGGCTAATTTTCTTATTTCGTCCCCTCTTTTTTCACAAGAGTCAAAAATTAAAATTCCCGACTATGAAGGTTATTTAAAAGAACGTTTAAAATAATGCCTTATGGTTTTTTTTGCGTAGGGACACCTTGAGATTTTAACTCTGACACAAAACAAGATGGTTGTTGTTTATTAAATAATAACCATACTTGTTTTTTTGCTCTTGTTAATGCCACATACATTAATCGGCGCTCTTCAGCATCAGGATAGTCTTCAACAGGGGGTAATAAAGCGGTTTCTATAATCGACTCTCTTGCCGGAGCTGGAAATCCGTCTTTACCCGATTGTAAACCTAATATAATCACATAATCAGCTTGTTGACCTTTTGAAGCATGAAAAGTCATAAACTGTAATTTTAATTTGGGCCAGCGCGTTTTCGCCTTTTTCAATAAATCAGGTTGTAAGTAATGATAACGCGCTAATAAAAGGATCGTTTCATCGTCACTGACATAACCACTCATTTTATTTAATAAACTTTCTAATTGATCATCCGGCAATAATACAACGGCTTTTTTATTACCTTTTGTTAAGCTATTTAAAGGCTTAGCTAATTGATTAGGATTTTGTTGAATAAATGTATTGGCAACGTCACCTATAGTCGAATTAAAACGATAAGTGGTATCTAATGCACACTCAGCACCATCACCAAAAGATTGATGAAACGCTGTTGTTAGTAATAATTCAGCCCCACTAAAGCGATAAATAGCTTGCCAGTCATCACCAACTGCAAATAATGAAGTTTGTGTATTTTGTTGTTTTAACGCATTTAATAGTGCTGCTCTTAGTGGTGAAATATCTTGGAATTCATCCACCAGAATATGTTTCCAAGGACTGACGAAACGCCCTTTTTCTATCAGATTAATGGCTTGATGTAATAGCCCTGAAAAATCAATGGCATTCTCTTCTTTTAATGCGGTTTTCCATGCCTTTAACAGTGGTGCTAATAGTTTTAAACACTTTTTAAATGCATCCGTATATTCTGCAGGCACAGAATCAATCATTGTTTTTTGGCTACCACCTTGCATTCTTAATAAACTGATCCACCGCTCTAACCTTACGGCAACTTGATTTTCTAATTTTTTATCATGCCAAAACTCCCCATCAGGGATTTCCCATGCTAGCTCTTCAGATAACCACTCACGCCAGCCTTTCGCTTGTGCTTTTTTCTGCTGACACTGCTCACGCCACTGCGTTAACAATAGTGTTCTTCTCTTTTCACTATTGATTTCTAATTCGCTGATCTTGGGTTGTTTTTTAGTTGACTGTTGGATAATAAATAATGCCAATGCATGAAAGGTTTTCGCCGTAATATCAGCATTTAAGCGCTCAGATAAACGTTGGTTCATCTCTTCAGCGGCTTTACGTCCAAAAGCCAATAGTAGAATTTGTTCAGAGGTTGCTAGTTTACGACGTAACAACCACCCTGCTCTTGCCACTAGTACCGACGTTTTACCACTACCAGCACCCGCTAATACCAATATATTATCTTCACCGTTGATAACGGCTTTACATTGCGATTCATTTAAAGGCGATGTTTCAATGGTAGTAAAAAACTCCGCATGCTCTGTCAACATACGGGTGATCCATTGCTCATTTTCTTGCGCAATTAATGCCTTACCTTGCTGTAACCACTGTAAACAGCGTTGATAATGCACCTTACAGTTATCAAATTGAGCAAGTCGTTCCAGAGGAAGAGGAATAGCAGAAAAACTTTCTTGGATAGCCTGTTGAATACCGGCTAACTGGTTTTGTTTTATCCATTTATCGCTTTGAATTATATCTTGGATAGAAGAGAGTTGCTTTTCAAGTACTTGCGCCGTTATCTCACTCATCTCTTGGCTCCATATTTGCCAAGTTTGATAAAGATAGCGGTAAAATTGTTGCGTTTCTTCCCAGTCCGTTCCATGCAAACGAACCACTTTATTGTCGGGCAGTAAAAACTCTAACTCTCCCCACACAATGCCTTTTTTACAAAAAATGTCGATCAATTCATTAAAAGGAATTAAATATTGATGCTTTTCACCACTGACCTCAATACCCGCATTTAACAATTTTACCCTGTTATAAGGATGCTGAGCTAAACGTTGTCCCATTGGGGTTGATTTCAGTTCCATTCTGTAATTCCTACAATAAATAACAAATAGTCTGTCGTTAAACTCTTTTTTATCTGTAATAAACCCTATATTCTAAGAGGTAATTATCTCCATCTTGTTTATTTAAGGGCTTTTTGTGTTCAATTTGTTTAATGGCGCCCGCCGATTTATCTATAATAGCCACTTTTTATATTATATTCGCATAATAATCGCACTTACGGGAACGACTTTATTTCCATGGGCTTTAGGACAAGAACCAAAATATACTATACCTCTTACATTAGGTGTTGTCGCAGCCGCATTAACTGACTTAGATGATAGGCTTGTGGGCCGCTTAAGAAACCTTGTGATCACCTTATGTTGTTTCTTATTAGCATCAACATCTATCGGATTACTCTACCCTTACCCTATTTTATTCTTTTGTGGTCTTGCTATCTCCACTTGGGGGTTTATTTTATTAGGCGCCTTGGGTCAGCGTTATGCTACCATCGCCTTTGGTGCGCTATTAATCGCTATTTATACCATGTTAGGTATGCCGATTTTCCCAGAATGGCATGAACAACCTATTTGGCTCCTTTTAGGCGCAATTTGGTATAATTTGCTTACCTTAATTGGTCACCTACTTTTCCCTATTCGTCCCGTTCAAGATAGCCTTACGCGTTATTATCAGCAGCTTTCCGCTTATCTAGAAGCCAAGGCCGCATTATTTGATCCCGATATTGAAGGTGATCAACAGCAATTACTGTATAACTTGGCATTGGCTAATAATCAGTTAATTGAGGCAATGAGCCAAACTAAATTAACATTACTAAGCCGTTTAAAAGGTGATAGAGGCCAGCGTAGCAGTCGTTTCACATTGCATTATTACTTTGTGGCTCAAGATATTCATGAACGGGCCAGCTCTTCTCATATTCAATATCAATTACTGAGTGATAGATTACGCCACAGTGATGTCCTTTTCCGCTTTCAGCGCTTACTGTCAATGCAAGCAAGAGCCTGCGAACAAGTCGCTCAATCTATTCTTTGGCATAAAAAGTACCAACATAATCCTCATTTTGAACGTGCAATCACTCATTTAGAAAATGCACTTAATAATGTAAAAAACAGTACTTCTGATCCACAAATTATTGCGCCACTCTATAATTTATTACAAAACTTACAGGGCATAGATGCTTTATTAAAAAGTATTAGTACAGAGCAATATCAAATCTCTCATGACCAAAAAGAAGAAACTCAGTTATCTGATGAAGGGCTTACTGGGTGGCGAGATATCGTGCTAAGAATAAAAGGTCACTTAACACCTAAATCAGCTCTATTTAGACATGCGGTACGAATGTCACTTGTCTTATGTATAGGTTATGTGATCATCCAGTTTTTTGATTTGCATCGAGGGTACTGGATTTTATTAACTAGTTTGTTTGTCTGTCAGCCTAACTATAATGCGACACGTAGACGATTAACATTACGGGTCAGTGGCACTATTATTGGTATTTTGATTGGTTTCCCTATTCTCTATTTTGTGCCTTCCATCGAAGGTCAATTAGTGCTTATTGTTGTGACAGGTACGCTCTTTTTTGCTTTCCGAACCGTACAATACGCTCATGCCACTTTGTTTATCACCCTACTCGTTTTATTAAGTTTTAATTTATTAGGTGAAGGCTATGATGTCGCACTACCGCGGATCATTGATACGTTAATTGGATGTGCCATTGCCTGGTTTGCAGTCAGTTTTATTTGGCCGGATTGGAAGTTCCGTCAATTGCCATTGCTCATCCAAAAAACCATGACCAATAACTGCTACTATCTTGATGCGATCCTCATTCAGTATTATCAAGGAAGAGATAATAGCGTTAATTATCGTATTGCACGTCGTAATGCACATAGCAGTGATGGTGAGTTAGCATCTTTAATTTCTAATATGTCATCAGAGCCTAAAAGCTTTCAAACCTCTCAAGAGGAAGCATTTAAGTTGCTGTGTTTAAATCATACTCTATTGAGCTATATTTCAGCGTTAGGTGTTCATCGTTGCAAAATTGAAGATGAAGCGGTACTCACCCTGCTTAATGATACTGTCTGTTATATTGATTCAGCGTTAAGACGTAAAAAACCACAAGATAATGATTTTATACAATCTCACGATCAACTTATCGCACGTGTTAATGCACAACCAAGTTCAGATAACGCCCGTATTCAATTAGTGTTAACGCAAATACGCTTGTTACTGGATTTACTGCCACAAATTGTCAATTGCATTGAGCTAATTGAGCAAACAGAATGGCAAAGCGATAAAGATAAATTAGCTACAGCTTAATGGATAAAAAGTTATTTTCTCTAATGTTCTAATAGAAATTAGAGAAAATAACAGACTCTATTGGCTTAAGTTTGCTCTTATTCCGTTATTCCGTTATTCCGTTATTCCGTTATTCCGGTTCATTCTAATGTACTAAAGTCCGAGTACTGTAGTTTAATAGGATTTAACGGATAACTCTTTATACCAATTTAACAATTCCATTTTTAATTGACTAGGTAACACAGACCGATGACAGCCAACAATAGCACCCGCTAACGCAAGTAATAAGTCGCTATTTCCTTGCTTAGGTTGCGCAATCAGTTTTAAATAACATGCCTTCGCACCGATCGTACGTAATTCCTCGATACGGTTAATCCCAACTTGATTCAGCTTTTTCTCTAATGCTATGCCCAAATTGGGTAAATCTTTGATACGACGAGGCTGCTTTTGCTGCCCTAAAAACTCCTGAGTACTATAGTGATATGCAAAATCGATATATTGATTGAGCTTAGCGCTATTACGCCATATTGCTTGCGTAATACGATAATAGCGCAATGTAATGGGGATACTTTTTTTAGATAGACGTATGCATCCATGTTGTTTGCTTTATAGAGTGTTTCAGCAAAACCACTCCCTTTTAAATAAAATTCATTATCAGCAGTAATCGCAAAGATAACCTCATCAACCATTAAGCTATAACCGCCGAATTGAGACTTCTTACTTAACTTTCCATATTCCGCTACGCGCGATAATAAATGAGCCTTCCTTTGCTCAGGTAAAATTGACATCAGATCTCCAAACCACAAAAAATATTTTTTATCTTAAAATTCAAATATATGAATGTATTCTTGATGGTTAAGACAATAAATAAATGTCCTTTTTTTGCCAATAGTTACCCGCTCAAAAATATGAATTTACATAAATTTTGAGAGCAACTTTCAAAAAATTGATCTTGATTTAAGTGAAACTCAGGTATACTGTATATGCATACAGTACATATTGAACGAGGTAAATATGAAACTCTCAACATCATCTTTGGCAAGACAAAATGGCCTTTTCCAAGAGATCTCTACTGAGGTATTACCTCTCTCTATGGCCTCCGATACAATTACAACAACAATGCCCGATAATAGACAAGGCATGGTAAGTGAACTGCTTTACCAAAATCCCTTGATGATTAACCACATTTTACTACCTCTGTTAAAACAGTATAGCCATGAATCACGTTGGTTACTGTGGTTAAGTCCACAACAAAAATTAAATCGTAGTTGGTTAAAAGAAACCGGTTTACCCCTGAATAAAATCATTCAACTCAATCATGTTGATTCAATTAATACTGTGGAATTAATGGAGAAAGCGCTACTAAGTGGAAACTACAGTGTAGTATTGGGTTGGTTACCAGAAATATCGTCAGAAGAGATGAAAAGATTAGAATATGCTGCCAGCATCGGTAAAGCGTTAGGTTTTATCATGCGACAACAAAACAGTAATCATATCCAAATAGAAAACAATAATTCCTCTAAACGACATTTAAACTCGATAAAAATTCATTCAAATCACTACCATTAGTGAAATTTAAGAGTTTTCCTAATACTCATAACGCAACATTATCATTTAAGATAAGTCATAATCAATTGTAACTTAAATCATATGGTTACAAGAAATTTAACAAAAATATAGAATAATTCTTATTGTGAATAAGGGCCGATCTTTTTAAAATTTTAAGTCGAATTTTAAAGGGATACTTGTAACTTTTTAAGTTCATTGTAGACTTTATATCGTTAAGGTTATGCTTTAAATCCCGTTTTTGGGGATCATCATTTGATGAAAGCATCGAATTCCTAACAATAATTTAACCAAGGGCAAATAATAAGGCTTAAAGCCAAATGCCTAACTTGGATGATAACGAGGCGTAAAATGAAAAAGACAGCTATCGCATTAGCAGTGGCAGTGGCAGCTTTCGCAACTGCAGCGCAAGCAGCTCCAAAAGACAATACTTGGTATACCGGTGGTAAATTAGGTTGGTCTCAGTATCAAAGTACTGGTAACAATTGGGACGGTGTGAATATCGGTAACGGTAGCACACACAAAGACCAAATTGGTGCTGGTGCATTTGCTGGTTATCAGTACAACCAATACTTAGGTTTTGAACTGGGTTATGACTGGTTAGGTCGTATGGCTTATAAAGGTTCATACAACAACGGTGCATTCAAAGCTCAAGGTATCCAATTAACCACTAAATTAAGCTATCCAGTAATGGATGACTTAGACGTTTATACACGTTTAGGTGGTATGGTATGGCGTGCAGATTCAACTGCAACTATTAATGCAACTTCAGCAGGAACTCAAAAACGTTTCTCTGAAAATGATACTGGCGTTTCTCCAGTATTCGCATTAGGTACTGAATACGCGATCACTCCTAACATTGCTACTCGTCTTGAGTATCAGTGGATCAACAACATCGGTGATAAAGGTACTCTGAACGCTCGTCCAGACAATGGTATGCTGAGTGTTGGTGTTGCTTACCGTTTCAACCAAGAAACTCCAGCTCCAGTTGTTGAGCCAGCTCCAGTAGTTGCTCCAGCTCCAGTTGTTGAGAACAAAACCTTTACTCTGCGTTCAGACGTTCTGTTCAACTACAACAAATCTTCTCTGAAAGCTGAAGGTCAAGAAGCACTGAATGGTCTGTACAACGAATTAGCTAACATCGACCCAACTCAAGGTCGTGTAGTAGTTATCGGTTACACTGACCGTATCGGTTCTCAAAACTACAACCTGCCTCTGTCAGAAAAACGTGCTCAATCTGTAGTTGATTACCTGGTATCTAAAGGTATTCCTGCAAACAGCATCTCTGCAGAAGGTCGTGGTAAAGAAAACCCAGTAACTGGCAACACTTGTGACAACATCAAAGCTCGTGCAGCTCTGATCGATTGCTTAGCGCCAGACCGTCGTGTAGAAATCGAAATCCAAGGTACAACTGAAGTTGTTGTTCAACCTGGTCAATAATTCAAATAGTAGAGACATCTACTGTAATGAATTCTAAAAAAACCCTGCTTCGGCAGGGTTTTTCTTTTGATGATGACTTTAAATAATTAGCAGAGATATTCTCTATACCTCTTAAGTTAACGCTATACTGATGATCTCTCGATAATAAACAACGCTATTGTCATCTACTCTTTTTTCTGTTTGTCTCGTTCTAGTAACTCAATTAGGCCATCTTTTAGGTTATGTACTTTTAGTGCATATTGCTCTTTTCGCTCCGCATCTTCGATAAGCTGGACAATCGTTTCTGATAATGTCAAACCTCGGCGCTGAGATAGTGCTGATAGGCGTTGCCAAACCTTAAAAGTTAAATCGATAGATTTTTTACGCGTATGCTGATGTTCAGCATTAAAATAACGCTTTCTTCGAGCACGAATAGTTTGCTTCATTCTATTCGATAACTCAGGGTTCATATGTAAATTGATCCATTCAAGGACTTTTAATGGTTGAGATTCAAGACGTAATAGTTGCTCAACCACTTCATCGGCGGCGCTCTTTTCAACATAACGGGTGATTAATTCACCTTCGCGATGTTTTTTTACCAAATAAGCCCACTTCCAGCCACATTCTAGATTTTCTAACTGTTGATATTTCATACAAATCACCGTGACAACGTAACTATATACTAGCATATCAACAATTTTGCCAAAAAACTGCCTTAAACCGAATATTTTTGCTTAAATTATCACCAAAAAAGATAAGTAGCTTTTGCTACCTCCCACCGACAAATGTCAGAAGGGATAGTTTTCTAACCACGTTGTGATAGAATCGTGCGTCGCTATAATAAAACAATACATTCAATTTAATAGGTTATAGCAAAAGTAATGGCAACGTATATTCCCGGCCAAAAGTATAGACATAATATAACTGTCAATAGCTGTCTTATTGCAGGATAGATACCAGCTATTAACGCTTTATGTTAACTTCCATGTTCACTACTCAATAATAAAAACGGTAACCTTGAAAAACAACGAATTAGAATGGCAGGCGTTACGCCCAGATTACGCCTCCTACCAGACTTTCTTTCAAACAGCATCGCAATTGCCTGCATCTTCACTTCGTGAGGTTCAACCTCGCTTATATGAAAGCTTACAGTGGCTAAATAATGCAGAAGCAGGCCAATTTATGCTGTTAAAAGCAGAAGATTCTACTGCTTATTTCGAAACACTCGCTGATACATTACAACAAGCAGAGATAAAAACTTATCCTGTTGTAGGTGCCTATCAAGCTGAATCTAATCAAATTTATTGGCAAGAAAATGTAGAAGGCTCATTTTCATCATCAGAATCTATTGCTTGTTGCCAATGGATAGAGCCAGAACAACTTTTTGGTTCATTTTATTATCATAAAGATAAGCTCCTCGTTAACCCAGGACTGTTGCATAAAGTCAATGGTGGTATTTTAGTCTTATCCATTAAAACGCTCTTAGCACAACCCTTAATGTGGTTCCGACTGAAAAAGATGGTTGAAGAGCAACGCTTTGAATGGTTAGTGTGGAATGACCATCAAGCCCTTCCTTTGCCTATTGAAGCCATGCCCCTTCACTTGCGTGTTATTTTAGTGGGCGATCGCCTAAGCTTAGAAGAGCTTGAGTTTATGGAGCCTAATATTAGCAGTACGGCACTATATGGCGAATATGAGTACGATATGTATTTAGAAGATGAAACCGCCCTGAGCCAATGGTGTGGTTTTGTTAATGGGCTTTGCCAAAAATATCGTCTGCCTTCATTATCTGCTGATGCTTGGCAAGTATTACTGACTCAGGGCGCAAGAGAGCATGAAGATCAGCTTATCTTATCTCTCGATCTTGAATTCATATTACGCCAATTGCGTTATGCTATACGTTTTAATCATGATGCTTATCTTGGTGCCGAGGCGCTTAAAAAAGCGCAAGAAAATCGTTTATGGCGACATAGCTACTTATTAGAACGAAGCCGTGATGAAATATTACAAGGCCAAGTCACTATTCACACGGAAGGTGAAATGGTAGGCCAAATAAACGGTCTTTCTGTCTTAGATTATCCCGGTTATCCCGATCTAATTGGCGAGCCAACTCGTATTACCTGTGTGGCTCATATTGGTGATGGCGAACTGGTCGATATTGAACGAAAAGCAGAATTAGGTGGCAATATCCATGCAAAAGGCATGATGATTATGCAAGCCTACTTAAATTCTGAATTACGATTAGATCAGCCACAACCTTTTAGTGCTTCCGTCGTTTTTGAACAATCTTACGGTGAAGTAGATGGTGATAGTGCCTCACTAGCAGAATTATGTGCGCTAATCAGTACATTGTCACAACACCCAATTGATCAACAAATCGCCGTAACCGGTGCCGTAGATCAATTTGGTCAGGTACAACCTATTGGTGGTGTTAACCAAAAAATTGAAGGCTTTTTTGATATCTGTCAGCAAAGAGGATTAACAGGATCACAAGGGGTTATTATACCGCTGGCGAACGTGCGACATCTGGTTTTAAACGAGAGCGTGATACAAGCCGTCAAAGAAAATAAATTCCATATTTGGCCGGTTGTCCATGTTGCAGAAGCTATTACTTTGCTAACACACCAGCCTTATTACGAAGAGCAATGTGAAAATCCACAATCAAATGAACACTTGTTAGCTGTTATTCATGATCGAATAACACAAGCTAATAATCAGGATAGACCTAAGTTACCTTGGTTCCTACGCTTATTCAGATAATTCTGTTTCAAGTGATCGGAGTTGTTCAGCGTACAAGTGTAAGCTATTCTGTTATCTTACACTTGATAAAGGCTATATAAACAATGGTTGATAAACGCGAATCTTATTCTAAAGAAGACCTCATTGCTTCAGGCCGTGGTGAATTATTTGGCCAAGATGGCCCACCACTGCCTTCAGGTAATATGCTAATGATGGATCGCATCATTAAAATGACTGAAGATGGCGGCTCCCATAATAAAGGCTTTATCGAAGCAGAATTCGATATCAAGCCAGACTTATGGTTTTTTGATTGCCACTTTGTCAATGATCCTGTTATGCCGGGTTGTTTAGGGCTTGATGCAATGTGGCAACTGGTAGGTTTCTACCTAGGTTGGTTAGGCGGTGAAGGTAAAGGCCGAGCTTTGGGTGTGGGTGAAGTGAAATTCACTGGGCAAATTCTACCAACAGCCAAAAAAGTCACCTATAAAATTGATTTCAAACGTGTTATCAATCGCAAGCTTATTATGGGTATTGCTGACGGTGAAGTTTATGTTGATGGTAAACTGATTTATGAAGCCAAAGATTTAAAAGTCGGCTTATTTAAAGATACCTCAGCATTTTAAGTCAATATTACACATAGATAGATAAGAGCCTATTCTCTTCGATTGAGATTAGGCTTTTTCTTTTATGGTGGTATCTCAGATAAGAGTACTTGGCAAGTTTTCGCCCTACCGTACTTTACAACATAAAAAGGCCTACCGCGGTAGACCTTTTTATTTCCAATTCACAGTTGTTATTTATATTCAAATTGTCCTATGTTCAAATTATTCATAGGAATATGCATAAATAACCCTCTTTTGATTATCAATTAAATCTTAGTGATAATATTTGCGATAACACATGTGTCCGCAGTATCACGTCGACGGGTTATTTATTTTGCAAGACCGGGACGATCTTCCATGGCCTGTCGCCAACCTCCTAGCCAATGTGAACGTGCATCAATGGCAAAATAGGGACACTGCTCTTTTGAACGACCTTGCATACCGGCTTGGTAACCTTTCGATAATGCTCTAGCTAAACGATCTCGTTTCTGTCTTTTCATATTTAGACAACCCTCACGTTCTAAGTTTAAGCGGAAAGATAATGATTGTTTTTCATACAACCACTATAAATTGATACGCTTTATTGAGGATTTAAGCAAGTAAAGAAATTAATATAATTGTCATATTTGTGATACTAAGCTGGATCCTATTTAAATCACCTTAGATTACAATTAATTATATTTAATATAATTAAATAATTTATATCTATTTGTATTTATTAATAAAAGACATAAAGCAAATCATAACAAGCTGATTTTTATTTATTTTTATAAAAAAATAATATTAAAGATCCGATTTCTGACCTAAATAATAAAAACAATAGCTTGAAAATAAATAATCGATTTTTTTCAATTTATGTCAATATAACAATCCTATTAGAATTGCCTATTTTCTACTATTCACAGTAGTAAAAATAAAATTTATGCCAAATAACCATAGCAACATTAATGATATAACTTAAGTTATCGACAAATATGAAGCCTGTTAACTAAAAAACCTCTATTAACTCAAATTCTTCAAATATTAATTCCATATCTGGAGAGTAGGTGCCTTCTCGCATAAAGAATTCTTTATGTCCTTGTTGCCAATATGACAAGCTTAGATCACCCTCACCTTCTTTACTCGCTAACTGTTCTGTGACTTCAGAAAAACGTACCAATGTTAAAGAGCGTGTTCTGATAACACAAATAGGAACCCCATGACTATTTAAAATAATATTGTAACCACCAATTGTTGGCGTGACTGGATCACTAAAAAAACCACTCAATGAGCTACATGTTGCTGTTTTTTTTCTTTCAACGACAAGTTGTGCAAGTTCATCAGCAAGCTGCGGATTATCCCCGAAAGACCAACAAATCGCTGTAGGGTATTTCTTTTTTATCAATTCCAGCATGAGATTTTTCTCTCGTTATCTCGAATAAAAAACCAACACCTGATTTTAGTCAGGCATTGGTTATTCCTATATTACTGTATAAAACAATTAATATTGTGATTTAATTGTTTTTGCGATCTCAGCGACGACATTCTGCCATCCTTCTCCTAGCGTACGTACCAGAGCCGGATAGCCATCTTCCGTTTGTGTTAACGCGACAGAAAAAGGCTGACTAATCACTTTATTGCCTTGAGTGTAGATCCAATCACCAGCAATAATCACTTTGCCATCATATCGACCTTGAAAATAATTAACATTGACAGTCAATTTAGCAAGTTTATCTTCAATAGGTTGTGTCGAGACCACTCGATTAGGGAATTCTTTTGCTAATCCCACAACCAGATTTTGCTGTAGCTGTTGATCAAGCGGGTTTATCCACAAATGTTGGTTAGCAACGGTATAATTGATATCACTGGTTTGATAGACAATGCCCGTGTTAACTAACATATCAGATAAACGGATAGGCTGAACCCAAATCTGATCTTGCTTTGCGCTCTCAGTGGTTGTAACAACCTTATTATTTGCACCTTGATAAACATCAGGTAATTGATAATAAGCTTTATCAGGCACACTTGAACAAGCCGTCAGCATCAATACCGCGATCCCAATAATATATTTCATTATTTTTCAGCCCTCTTTGGTTCAGGATCTTTACCTTGTTGTGCTTCAAAAATTAATGCGTTGCTCTTATTGTTTAAGGTCTTCAATAGCGGTTGCATCTCTCTTAGCACTTGATCTAAGCGTTGCATATTATCAACCATTTTACTGTATGCCGGTGAGCCAGGTTGGAAACCTTGCATACTGCGATTGATCTCTTTTAATGACTGTTGAATATCATTAGGCAGTTTTTGGAAGTCATCACTACCAATCATAGCATTTAATGATTTCAGGGTTTCCTTCGCTTCAGCAACCGCTTTTTGACTTTCGGTTAATGTCGCGGTCATCTCTTTCAACATTGGCTCAACAGGAAGATTGTTGATCTTATCCAATGAAGTCATCACTTTTTGCTGAATTTGCGTTAAACCAGAACTGACTGTGGGTATTTGTGGTAATCCTGCAACAGTTTGTGGCCCTTTCCAAGGTTCAACATCTTGATAAAAGTCCAGATCAATATACAGGGCACCTGTTAATAGATTGCCTGATTTTAACGATGCTCTTAATCCATTTTTAGCAGCAGAAGAAAGCTCTTTTACGAAATCAAAACTTTCACCGACATCATTCGCAAAACGTTCCGGCTCAACATGGATAAGCACAGGAATACGGAAATCTTTATCTAACGATTGTTGCATTTCTTGGGTGTAATAGGGTACTTGAACAACCGTACCCATTCTAATACCACGGAACTCAACTGGCGCTCCGGCTTGTAATCCTCTTATAGAATCAGAGAAAAACATAATATAGCTACGGTAATCGGTATATAACGAATTTTGAATACTCTTTTCGTTATCATAAAGTTTAAATTCTGTTTTAGGGGCTATAGCTTCACCAGGTAACCACCCCGTAGGCACATCAAAACTCACCCCACCGCTAAACAGCGTGGAAAGCGAAGCCATTTCAACACGAACCCCTGATGATGACATATCAAATGCAATGCCTGAATCTTTCCAGAAACGAACATTCGACGTGACCATTTTGTCATAAGGTGCTTTGATAAAAAGCTGGTAATGCATATCTCGGCTTTCAATATTAAATTCACTCGTCTCAACCGAGCCGACTTGATAACCCCTAAATAATACCGGATCACCTGCATTAAGCTGGCCTGCTCTTTCACTGACTAAATTAATGCGTATCCCCTTTGCATCCGGAGAGGCCAGTGGCGGAGAGTCCAATAAATTAAATTCATCCTGCTCTTTGCCTGTTAAACCGGGTTGTAGCTCAATATAAGCACCTGAGAGTAGAGTACCTAAACCAGTGACACCTTCTTTTCCCACTTGTGGTTTAACCACCCAAAAAGCGGTATCAGCACGCAGTAGCTCTTTCATTTCATTATCGAGACGAGCTTTGATGATCACTCGACTAAAATTACTATCTAATGTCACACTTTCGACTAAGCCAATATCAACACTGCGGCTCTTTATTTTAGTTTTACCTGCTTCAATACCATCAGCATTATAGGTTATTAATGTGACTTCAGGACCTTGATGACTGAAATGATAATAAAGTATCCAAGCTCCTATCAATAACGTAACAAGAGGTATTATCCAAACTGGAGACCAGCTTTTCAGTTTATTAATTTTTGCTTGTGTTAAAGCAGTATCGTTCTTTTCAGTCACCCTTAGGCTCCTTAATCATGGGTTTATCATCATCGGCAGTACATTTATCCCATGTTAACCGAGGATCAAACATCATTGCAGAGAACATCGTTAATACGACAACCAATGCAAATAGCACTACACCAAAATCGGGATAGATACTCATCAGACGTCCCATTCTGACTAATGAAGCTAAAACAGCGATAACAAAAACGTCAATCATTGACCAACGCCCTACATATTCAACCACTTCATAGAGAAAGTGCATTCTCGCCGGATCACGTTTTCCTTTGGCTTTATGTGCATCCCAACATAGCCAACCGATAGCCACCATTTTTAAACTAGGTACCATAATACTGGCAATGAAAATAACCATTGCCACAGGATATGAGCCATCTTCCCAAAGTAAGATAACCCCTGCCATTATGGTTGAGTAAAGATTATTACCCAGCGATTCCGTCACCATAATCGGCAATAGGTTAGCCGGAATATAAAGAATTAAAGAAGTAATTAAGAAAGAGAGCGTCCATTGCAAACTATGAGGTTTTCTCGCATACCCTTTTACTTCACAACGACTACATTCATATTGATCAGCCGGTAAAATAGCAGTACAAGAACGACATAATCTTACCCCTTGCTTTAAACCTGTTTTACCTGATTCAATTTTAGGATAAGCGGGTCGCGATTCTAGTTTTTCCCATAATGTATGGCGATCTAAACATTGAAATGCACGAATTTGTAATAAGCAGTAAAGTACATAAGGTAGAAAGCTTAACCCTAAACCGATATCACCATACGCCATTAGCTTAACAAAACTGACTAAAATACCGGCTAAAAAAATCTCTGCCATACACCACGATTTTAATTGGAAAAGAATTCGTGATAGCCAAATTTGTAATTTTCTTGGCAGCTTAATGGGTGTACAAAGCAGTAAAATCGCTATCATGCAGAAAGCAGGAACCACTTGTACAAAGAGTAAAAAGAAAGCGCCTAGCTCAACATAATTTTCGCTAAACATCACATTTGGGATCTGCATTAAAGTAATGTTATTGGTAATTCCTGCCACTTCCATACTGACAAAAGTAAATTGGCAAGCCATTAATAACATAAATAATGCACTAATCGCCAAGGCTACTGGCTGATAAAAAGGTTGTCGCCAACGTGCTGTTAGCAAAGTGTGACAACGTGGACAGGTCGCCTTGGTTCCTTGGGCTAATTCAGGAACACTCACTACCAGATCGCACTGAGGGCACAATATTTGCTCATGTTGTTCTTCATGACAAGAATGTTGACCCGAACACACAACGGCACCTCTCATTTATTTGATAATCAATAAACAACAATAAGTATAGAGACTAAAACGGGGCATTATGCCCCGTTATGAGTTGGCATACGTTATTCACCGTTTTGCATCATCTCCAACTCTTGCCATCTATCAAAAGCTGTTTCAAGTTCATTTTCCTTATCAGCTAATGCTTTTAGCACTTTTTCTGTCTCTTCATGAGGACGTGTAAAGAAATCAGCTGCAGCCACTTCTTCTTGTAAACAACCTAATTCCTCTTCTAAACGTTCCAGTTTAGCGGGCAGTTGTTCAAGCTCGCGGATCAAATGATAGCTTAACTTATTGTTACTTCGTGTAGCCTTTTTGGCGTTCTGTTTTGGTTTAGTCTCTTTTTCAGTTTTTTCTGGTGCATTACGTGACTTATTCGCTTCATTTTTAAGAGAAACAGACTGTGCCCGCTGCTGCTGCGCATCATAATAGCCGCCAACATAGCTATTGATTACGCCATCACCTTCAAAGATCCAACACTCCGTAACACTATTATCAACAAATTCACGATCATGGCTAACCAACAACACAGTGCCTTGATAAGCATCCACCAGCTCTTCTAATAGTTCTAATGTTTCAACATCAAGATCATTAGTTGGTTCATCAAGAATAAGTAAATTGCTTGGTTTTAAGAACAAACGAGCAAGCAATAGACGATTTCTTTCGCCCCCCGAAAGTGCTCTAACAGGTGTCATGGCACGTTTTGGTGGAAATAAGAAATCTTGCAAATAACCTAAAACATGACGAGGACGACCATTTACCATCACCTCTTGCTTACCTTCTGCAAGGTTATCCATCACTGTTTTATCAGGATCAAGTGTGGCACGGTGTTGATCAAAATAAGCAACTTCTAATTTAGTGCCGCAATGAATACGACCACTATCTGCTTTTAAATCCCCTAACATCAATTTGAGTAGTGTGGTTTTACCACAACCATTAGGGCCAACTAAGGCAATTTTATCTCCTCGTTGCACTTTTGCAGAGAAGTCCCGAACGAGCCTACGCGTACCGATGCTATAATTAACATCTTCTAATTCAAACACAATTTTACCTGAGCGCGTTGCTTCTTCGACCTGCATACGAGCACTACCTAATACTTCGCGACGTTCACTTCGTTCAACTCGCAATGCTTTTAATGCCCGTACACGACCTTCATTACGAGTCCGGCGAGCTTTGATCCCTTGACGTATCCATGCTTCTTCTTGCGCTAATTTCCGGTCAAACTCAGCATTTTGTTGCTCTTCAACACGCAATGCTTCTTCTTTACTTTCCAGATATTTATCGTAATTTCCCGGCCATGAGGATAGTTTTCCGCGATCTAAATCAATAATGCGGGTTGCCATATTACGAATAAATGATCGGTCATGGGAAATAAAGACAATGCTACCTTGGAAATCCTTTAAGAATTTCTCTAACCATAAGATAGTTTCTATATCTAGATGGTTGGTGGGCTCATCCAAAAAGAGCACTTTCGGTGCGCTCACTAATGCGCGCCCTAATGCGGCTTTTCTTAACCATCCTCCAGAAAGTGAGGAAAGCTCTGCTTCGCCATTTAACCCTAATTTTTCCAGTACTTCAGCAATACGGCTATCTAATAACCAGAGATTACGGTTATCGAGCACTTCTTGTAACTGAGCTAATCGATTAAGATTTTTTTCAGAAGGGTCCGTTTCTATTACCTTTGAAACACGATGATATTCGGTAATATATTGCGCATCTTCTGCAACGCCTTGCGCGACAAAATCAAAAATAGTGCCTTCGATATCTCTGGGGGGATCTTGTTGTAAACGTGCAGTCACCAGATCTTGTTCATACACCACTTGCCCATCATCTAAGGGCTGCTCTTTGGCTAACACTCTTAATAGGGTCGATTTTCCGGCACCATTGCGACCGACTAAACAAACGCGTTCATTTTCATCAATAAACAAGTCTGTATTATCTAATAAAGGGGCATCACTAAACGCTAAATAAGCCCCAGTCAAACTAATTAACGGCATTGTAAATTATTCCTCACCAGCATGATTTAATAGCCAGCAATTGTGGATTTGGCGGTTACGTGCAAAATCTTGCGATAACGTTTTTTGTGTTATCTCTTTTGCTGTTAACCCAATATTCGCTAATGCTTCATGATCCATTTTGAAACCACGTTTATTATTTGAGAACATAATTGTTCCGCCTTTTCTTAACAAACGCTTTAGATGTTTCATTAATTCAATATGATCACGTTGTACATCAAAGGTATTTTCCATGCGTTTTGAATTAGAGAACGTCGGAGGATCGATAAAAATCACATCAAACTGTTCATTACTTTGGCTTAGCCACTGTAAGCAATCCGCCTGCATTAAACGATGTTGTCTACCTGATAATCCATTTGCTTGAAAGTTTTTCTCAGCCCATTCAAGATAAGTTCGTGACATATCTACTGTTGTGGTACTTTTAGCTCCCCCCAACCCAGCATGGACTGACGCGCTACCGGTATAAGCAAAGAGATTTAAAAAGTCTTTTCCTTTGCTCATTTCACCTAACATTTTGCGTGCAATGCGGTGATCTAAAAACAGTCCAGTATCGAGATAGTCGGTTAAATTCACCCAGAATTTGGCACCAAACTCATCAACTAAAAAGAAATCACCCTTCTCTGCCATTTTTTCATATTGTTGTTTACCTTTTTGGCGTTGACGAGTTTTTAAAATTAGTTGATCAGAGCGTAATGCTAAAACCTCCATGGTGGCACTAATCACATCAAATAAACGCTGGCGTGCTTTATGTTCATTAATAGTTTTTGGAGGTGCATACTCTTGGATCACCACTTTTTCGCCATAGCGATCTACCGCAACATTATATTCTGGTAAATCAGCATCATATAAGCGATAACACTCAATTTGCTGTTGTTTTGCCCATTTTGCGAGTTTTTTCTCATTTTTACGTAAACGGTTAGCAAAATCTTCCGCCAGTCGTGTATTAATCGTCGAAGGTGTTTCTGATAATAAATAGTTTTTTTGTACACAATCTAACGGACCATTTTTAGCTTTAAATTCACGCTCAGCACGTAACTGAATACAGCTTAACAATTCAGGAGAAGCACTAAAAAGTGATAATCGCCATCCTGGGAAATGGGCTTTTACCGCTCGACCTAACTGGCTATGCAAAGCAATGAGTGCGGGTTCACTTTCTAAACGTTCACCATAAGGCGGGTTACTAATAATCGTCCCTTTAACACCCGTGGATACTGGATTAGTCAGTTTTGCTGCATCACCTTGGGTAAAAGTAATTAAATCGGCCACATCCGCACGGCGTGCGTTAGCTCTTGCCATATCTAATACGCGTTTATCCACATCGAAACCATAAAAACGCGCTTGAGTATTCTTTTTACCTTCACGGAAGCGGGCAAATGCTTCATGAGTGACTTCTTTCCATAGCGCTTCATTATGTCCTAACCAATGACGAAAACCCCAATGGACTCGATTTAAAGCGGGGGCACAATCCGTCGCCATCATTGCCGCTTCAATAAGTAAAGTACCTGAGCCACACATAGGATCAATTAATGGTGTATCGGTTTTCCAACCTGAACGCATAATAATCGCTGCGGCTAGATTCTCTTTTAGCGGTGCTTGCCCTGTTAAGTCACGATAACCACGTTGATGTAATCCATCGCCACTGAGATCTAAAGATAATGACGCTTTTTCTTTATGTAGATGTATAGTTAAACGAATATCCGGTGATTGCTTAGCAACATCCGGTCGTTGTCCTATTTTACGTTGGAATGAATCGACGATAGCATCTTTCGCTTTTAATGCACCATATTGGCTATTACGGATCACATCATTAGTGCCATTAAAGTGAATAGCAAAAGTATGATTAACTGTAAATACTTCGCTCCAATCAATTGCTTGCACACCAAGGTATAAATCTAGATCACTGTAGACATTAAATTCATTTAGCGGAAGCATGATGCGAGAAGCTAAACGGCTCCAGAGCAAAGACTGATACATGGTTTTATCATCAGCACGGAAATAGACACCACCTTGCGTAATCTGGCAAGACTGGGCACCAAGGTGTTCAAGTTCAGTTTTTAATAATTCTTCCAGACCTCGGCCTGTGCTGGCAAACAGAGAGCGCATAATATTGTTACCACCTAAAATAAAATTGTTGGGCATTATAGCTAATTGTATTACGTTGTCATAAAGTTACTGACGATAAAAAAATAATAAAACCTTTTTGGGAGCACTGATGATCAACGTATCACGCCTTTATATACACCCTGTAAAATCAATGAAAGGGACTCGTCTTTCTCAAGCCTTTGCCCGTGAAAGCGGCTTCACGTTTGATCGTGATTTTATGATAACGACCCCTGAGGGGACATTTATCACCGCACGTAAATACCCTTTGTTGCTG
Organism: Proteus sp. G2674; assembly: GCF_009915195.1. Classification (NCBI taxonomy): domain Bacteria; kingdom Pseudomonadati; phylum Pseudomonadota; class Gammaproteobacteria; order Enterobacterales; family Morganellaceae; genus Proteus; species Proteus sp. G2674. Next base: position 13,018 of record NZ_JAABLS010000027.1, on the reverse strand, counting down.
TGTTTTATTCCCACTGTAATGACAAATGGTATTTATATTCAAGCACCCGATGGTGAAGGAATTGCCATTACTTATCAGGATTTTCAATCTTCATTACAACCAACTGAAGTGTGGGGAAATCATTTTACCGCTTATGTTGCCCCAGATGAAATAAATCAATGGTTCAGCCGCTATTTAGGCATGGATGTACAACTTCGCTGGACGGGTGAAAAATCAACACGTCGAGTAAAAAAATCTCCTGAAACCGCGGTTTCTTTCGCTGACGGTTACCCTTATCTATTGATTAATGAAGCCTCATTTCAGTCTCTGCAACAGCGTTGCCCAGCTTCAATCAATATTGAGCAATTTCGCGGTAATATCATCATCACAGGTGCAAAACCTTTTGCAGAAGATAGCTGGCAAACAATCCGTATTGGCTCTGTCGTCATGGACTTAGTCAAGCCTTGCAGCCGCTGCATTATGACCACTATCAGTATCGATAAAGGCATTAAGCATCCTACCACAGAACCGTTAGCAACACTGCAAACATTCCGTACAGATGAAAAAGGCGATGTGGATTTTGGTCAAAATATTATCATTCGCCAATCAGGTATTATTCGTGTTGGGGATAAAGTTGAAATATTAGCTTATAAAGAAGCGAAATCTTATTTACAAACAACAGAGCAAATAACCGAACCGGCAACTGACAATGCGGTTACAGCAGCCTCCGCTCAAGAGACAAAACAAGCTGTCACTATTGAATTTAATGGCATCAGCTTTGCTGGGAATAATCAAGAGGTGTTGTTAGAGCAACTGGAAAATCACGGTTATGCTATTCCCTATAGTTGTCGTGCGGGGATTTGTGGCTCTTGTGTTATTCAATTAGATGAAGGTGATGTCAATGCATTAAAAGCAGGTGCCATAAAACGTTCTGGCAGAATACTCGCATGTAGTTGTGTTCCTAAAGGCAATGTAAAACTTTCACTTAATAAAAAATAACGCTTATCTTTATCACAAATAAAAAGAAGGTAAACTGTCCTTATCTTCTTTTTATTTTGCATGATCTGCTCTGCTGATTAAGAATTATCTCATCAATAACTCAATTTTAAATTAACTATAAACTCACTTTATTTACTTTTATAAATTTGTTACAAAAAGATAATAATGCAGATTTGATTTTAGGAAGTGTTGTTTAAGGCCAATTGTTTTTAGCATATTATAAACAATAAGTGAAAATAAAAGAGTAAGTCCTTTTTACTCTTTTATTAGATGACTTTTTCGTACAAAAACGATCTTGGCTCAGACTGTTTATGATATTCACTTAACCGATCATTCATGATTTTTAGTGGATCACAAAACGTTAGTGTTCTATCAAATAATGCTAACTGAGGCTGGGCTAATAAGCATAAACAGGCTTGCTCTCCCACTTCCGCCACTAAAAAAAGCACTTTTTCATTGCTATCTTTCAATGCGGCTTCCACCACTTGAGCTAAATAAGGGCGGGTTGATGAATGACTCACTTCAAAATACCAGCTCTTAGGCATTAATGGCTTTAAAAAACGATGGGCTATTAATGCGTTTAACGCTAATTCTGCTCGCGACTCAGAAGGCATATCAATCTGGCGGATTTGCTCATCATATCCATAATAAAGAGCAGCATCATCAACAGTAAAAGGTGATGATTGATGAGCAGTTGCACTTAGCATTTTACTTGAAAAACGACTACGAAAAATCATTCCATTAGCTAAATCGAGCATCAACTTTTGTTGCTCGTCATCAAAATACCAACGCCAGCGATCATCGGGTTTTATTATCACTAATTATTCCCCCTTCGATTTATTACCTGCTTTTTTCTCTGATACTCAATATTAAATAACCTAAATAAAATATTTAATACCACCTAACAAAAACAGGGTTCATTTTTTTATTAATTAAGCACAATCACTGCCATTTAATAAAAAATAATCAACTAGAGGCAATATAAACGAGTTAAGGGCAGAAGAAAAGCCCTTAACTGATTATTGAATGTAATTAAATATGATTAATTATAGATTTTATAAGTGCAGGACCATGATAAATGAATCCTGAATAGACTTGTATTAAAGAAGCACCTGCATCCATTTTTTCGCGTGCGGCAGTCAATGAATCAATCCCCCCTACCCCAATAATAGGTAAAGCGCCTTTTAACTCTTCATTTAGTTGTCGAATGATTTGTGTACTTTTTGATTGAACCGGACGACCGCTTAATCCACCGGCTTCATTACAGTGATCTAATCCACTCACTAATGATTTGTCTAATGTTGTATTGGTCGCAATTACGCCATCAATATGGTGACGCACTAAGCTATCTGCAACTTGGATTAATTCTTCATGAGTAAGATCAGGGGCGATTTTAACGGCCACAGGCACATATTTTTGATATTTCCCTTGTAACTCAAGTTGTTTATTTTTAATCGCAGATAATAAATCGTCTAATGCTTCACCATATTGGAGTGTCCGTAAGCCGGGGGTGTTAGGTGAAGAGATGTTAATCGCAATATAACCTGCATAAGGGTAAACTTTTTCCATACAGATTAAGTAATCATCTTTTCCTTGCTCTACGGGGGTATCTTTATTTTTACCGATATTAATACCCAGCACACCACCATATTGAGATTGTTTTACATTCTCTATTAGGTTATCAACCCCTAAATTATTAAACCCCATTCGATTAATTAAGCCTTCAGCTTCTACTAAGCGAAAGAGACGCGGTTTGTCATTACCTACTTGTGCTCGTGGTGTAACAGTACCCACTTCAATAAAGCCAAAACCCATTGCCCCTAGTGCATCAATGCAATCACCATTTTTATCAAGGCCGGCGGCAAGACCGAGAGGATTTTTAAATGAAAGTCCCATACAAGAAACGGGTTTGGCAGGAAGTGATTGTTGAATAAGAAATTGAAATGGGGAATGAGATAAGCGTTTTAACTGACGAAAGGTAAAATCATGGGCACGTTCAGGATCTAGCCGAAACAATGCCTTCCTTACTAAGGAATAATACATACGATCTCCATTGAGAATATCGGGTATTAGGAATGATATGTCTACGACGATTTAAGCGTCGAGCATCATATAGATAAAAGCACGAAAAGTAAACGTTTCAATTGTACAATTCACCATAAAAAATCCCCAGAATATGCTGGGGATCTAATTATCATGCTAACTTAATACCTTCTTATCACTTACTTAGTGATAGCGATATAGTGTTAATCTGCTAATGCTTTAGTGATTTTCTCATATAAATCACCTGATAAGTTATCAAGGGCTTTTAGCTTTAATAACTCGGCACGCATTTTCTCTTGGCGATTAGCATCATAGCGTTTCAAACGAATAAACGGCTCAATAAGACGAGATGCAACCTGTGGATTTCGGCTATTTAAGTCAGTCAGAATTTCTGTCAATAATAAATAACCTGAGCCATCTTCTGCATGGAAAGCCACAGGGTTATTATTCACAAACGCACCGATTAAAGCACGAGTACGATTTGGGTTAGCTAAAGTAAAAGAGCGATGTGATAGCAAACTGCGTACTGTTTGTAATACATCAGTTGCCGGACTCATTGCTTGTAAGCTAAACCACTTATCCATTACCAAGCCATCTTGATGCCATTTATCATCAAACTCTTGTAATAGTGCCTCTTTACAAGGTAATTGTGCCATTACTGCGGCATTTAAGGCCGCGAGTGCATCGGTCATATTGTCGCTATTGTGATATTGCGCTTCAACCAATTGATTACCCGTTTGCTGGTTTTCAACGGCTAAATAACCCAAGCAGACATTGCGTAAATCACGTTTAGCAATATCACCATGATCGACACGGTAAGCACCGATATGCATTGAGTGATAAACCGCAGAGAACTCATCAGCCATTTCAGTGGCTAAAGTTTTACGAATAAAACCTAAGGCCTGATGAATAGCAATAGGATCGATAATAGCAAAAGCTTCACCCGCTTCAACATCGGTAGGTAATGTCAGAATAAGTGCCGCCAAGGCAGGATCGATATCTTTATCAAGCAATACAGCACGGAAAGCATCAATCACCATTTCAGGTAAAATTAATGGCTGCCCTTTTTGAACACGTGAAACGTTTTCTTTAATATAACGACCTAATAAAGATTGCGCCGCATCCCAACGAGAAAAAGCATTACGTGCATGTTTCATTAAGAATGAGAGTTGCTCATCCGTAAAAGGATAATCAAGTTTTACTGGCGCAGAAAATTCTCGCAATAATGAAGGAATTGGCTGTTGAGCGACATCATCAAAAATAAACTGCTGCTCTTCTCTCACCACATTTAATACATTAGAAACCGGCTGACCTTGTGAGCGTAAAGGGATAACCTCCCCTTGTTGATTATATAATTCAATATCTAACGGAATATGTAGAACTTGTTTTTCCGCCTGATCTGCCGTTGGTGGCGTCATTTGACTGACGGTTAATGTATATTGCTGTTTTTGTGCGTCATAGCTATCACGTACAGTCAATACCGGTGTACCTGATTGGCTATACCAACGACGGAATAAAGTCAGGTCAACATTCGAGGCATCTTCCATCGCTTGTACAAAATCATCACAGGTCGCTGCACTACCATCGTGACGATGAATATACATCTGCATACCCGCTTGGAATTTCTCTTCACCGAGTAGCGTGTGGATCATACGGATCACTTCCGCCCCTTTTTCATATACCGTTAAGGTATAGAAGTTATTCATTTCAATTACACTATCTGGACGAATTGGATGAGCCATTGGGCTTGCATCTTCGGCAAACTGTGCTGTACGCATAACACGCACGTTATTAATACGATTAACTGAGCGAGAGCCTAAATCAGAGCTAAATTCTTGATCACGGAAAACCGTTAATCCCTCTTTTAAACTTAATTGGAACCAGTCACGGCAAGTAATACGGTTACCTGTCCAGTTATGGAAATATTCATGGCCAATAACAGATTCAATCCCTAAATAATCTTTGTCTGTTGCTGTTTCGCTTTTAGCAAGAACATATTTAGAGTTAAAGACATTAAGCCCTTTATTCTCCATTGCCCCCATATTAAAGAAATCAACAGCGACTATCATATAGATATCGAGATCGTATTCTAAATTAAAGCGTGACTCATCCCATTTCATGGCATTTTTTAGTGATGTCATCGCCCAATCAGCACGATCAAGATTACCTTTATCGACAAATAGCTCTAAAGCAACTTCACGACCACTTTTAGTGTTAAATGTATCGCGTAATACATCAAAGTCTCCCGCCACTAATGCAAAGAGATAACTTGGTTTAGGATGCGGATCTTCCCAAGTCACCCAATGACGACCATCTTCAAGATCACCTTGTGCAACACGGTTACCATTAGATAATAGATAAGGATACTGTTTTTTATCTGCAGTGATCGTGGTGGTATAGCGCGCTAAAACATCCGGTCTATCTAAATAATAAGTAATATGACGGAAGCCTTCCGCTTCACACTGTGTACATAGCGCATCGCCAGAAACATATAACCCTTCTAAAGCAGTATTAGCTGATGGGTTAATCTCATTAACAATTTTTAACGTAAATTGTTCTGGCAATTGGTCAATGATGAGTTTGCCGTTTTCTTCTTTATAGTGTGTCCAAGCAACATCATTAACAAAAATAGATTTTAATGTTAAATCTTCCCCATCTAACACCAACGGCGTTACCGTTGTCGCTAAGCGCTTGCATTGGCTAATAGCAGTAACCTGTGTTTTTTCTTTATCTAAGATAAAATCAAGATGCAAATCAGTGATGGTGTAATCTGGGGCGCGGTAATCTTTACGATATTTAGCAATTCTTTGTTGTGTCATAGAAAAAAGCCTTTTAGTTAACACGACTATTTTACGGTTATATAACCAAAGCTTACTCGTCAAAAAACGGTTTAGCTAGTCGAATATTCAATTGAGCACATTAAAAGTCAATAGAATGTTAATGGGATATTAATATGTGTAACTAATTTATTTGCTAATTGATGCTAACATACTCCCAAATTATGTTTAACGTGGTAAACTCAATAGAGATTTACAGCTTGTTTTTATGTCGCAGAGAAATATTAACGAATAGTGACGCATTATCATCATATTCGGGTATACTCTCCAACCTTAACGATTTAGCTGACATAAAAACGCTCCGTGAGGATGCTTGACGCGCTATGATTTTAGACGCTACACCGATTATTACATCACTGTTGGATACCGATGCATACAAGCTCCACATGCAACAGGCGGTTTACCATCATTATAGTGATATTCCTGTCGTTGCTGAATTCCGCTGCCGGAGTGATGAACGTCTAGGTGAATATGCAACAACCTTACGCCATCAAGTGGATATGATGGCAGACTTGTCATTAACTAATGAAGAGTTTGGCTATCTTCAAAGCCTGCCTTTCTTTAAAAATGACTATCTGCAATGGTTTAAACATTTTCGCTTTAAACCCGAGCAAGTGCATATCGCGACCACTGCTGACAATCAATTGACAATTAAGATAACTGGCCCTTGGCGTGAAGTTATTTTATGGGAAGTTCCTTTGTTAGCATTGGTGAGTGAAATTGTCCACCGCGCTCGTTCGCCACAAATCACCGCTGATGACGCTGTTATTCAATTACGCAAACTTATCGATATTTTCTATCGTGATGCGGCTGAACAACAGATTGATTTAGCGGATTTCAAATTGATGGATTTTGGTACTCGTCGTCGCTTTTCTTATGATGTGCAACGTGCCATTGTCGATGAATTAAAAAATCATTTCCCTTATCTTATCGGCACCAGTAACTATCATTTTGCTGAACGTATGCAACTGGCACCCGTAGGCACACAAGCCCATGAATGGTTCCAAGCACATCAGCAAATTAGTCCTGAGCTTGCCAATAGTCAACGGGCTGCATTGCAATCATGGTTAGATGAATACCCAGATCAACTCGGTATTGCACTCACTGATTGTATCACTATGGATGCATTCTTACGTGACTTTGATATGCCATTCGCCAGCCGTTATCAAGGGTTACGTCATGACTCAGGTGATCCGATTGAATGGGGTGAAAAAGCCATTGCTCATTATGAAAAGCTCAGTATCGATCCGATGAGTAAAGTATTGGTATTCTCTGATAGCCTCGACTTTCAGAAAGCCTTAGTACTTTATAAGCATTTCCATAAGCGTATCCGCTTAATTTTTGGTATCGGCACCAGATTGACTTGTAATATCCCGAATATCACACCTCTTAATATTGTGATTAAGCTGGTGGAGTGTAATGGTAAACCTGTTGCTAAATTATCAGATAGTCCAGGTAAAACCATTTGTGAAGATGATGAGTTTGTCGACAAGCTACGTAAAGCCTTTGATGTTCCTCTTGTTAGGCAAGCTTGTTAATAAAGATTAAATCGCTATCTATTCTATCTATAAAGAAAGGGCCAATATTGCCCTTTCTTTTTGCTATCACCCCCACTATTCGACTGATTTTACCTATTTTTAGCAAAATATTTTCTATAAAGGCTTTTCTCTTGCTGATTCCCTCTTTAAACTGAAATTTCCTACTTGTTTCCTGCGCTATTGCAAGTAACATAGAAAAACTGTCCGACAGGGGCAGAATGAATTTACTAAACAATTATTTTAATTAAACGAAGAGAGATTTATTTATGATCGTTGCGCCTGTAGTCGACGTACTGCAAGGCCGTATCGCGGTTGGCGAAGACGTCACCGTTCGCGGTTGGGTACGTACAAGAAGAGATTCAAAAGCTGGTATCTCATTCCTTACCGTCTATGACGGTTCCTGCTTTAATCCAGTACAGGCCATCATTAATAATAATTTACCGAATTATCAAGATGAAGTGCTGCACTTAACCACAGGTTGCTCTGTGGAAGTCACCGGTAAAATTGTTGAATCTCCGGGTCAAGGTCAGAAATTTGAAATTCATGCGACCAAAGTTGTGGTAGTAGGAATGGTTGATGATCCGGAAACTTATCCGATGGCCGCTAAACGTCACAGCGTTGAGTATCTGCGTGAAGTTGCTCATCTTCGTCCACGCACAAACTTAATTGGTGCTGTTGCACGTGTTCGCCATACCTTGGCACAAGCACTACATCGTTTCTTCGATGAGCAAGGCTTTTTCTGGGTTTCTACGCCATTAATTACGGCGGCGGATACCGAAGGTGCGGGTGAAATGTTCCGTGTCTCTACCTTAGATATGAACAACCTGCCACGTACTGATAAAGGTGAAGTTGATTTTAGCGAAGACTTTTTTGGTCGTGAAGCTTTCTTAACCGTATCAGGACAATTAAACGGCGAAACTTATGCCTCTGCATTAAGTAAAGTCTATACTTTCGGCCCAACTTTCCGCGCTGAGAATTCAAATACTAGTCGTCACTTGGCTGAATTCTGGATGGTTGAACCTGAAGTGGCTTTTGCTGATCTGAATGATATCGCCGGATTAGCAGAAAAAATGCTGAAATATGCCTTTGCTGCGGTGTTAGCTGAGCGCAGAGATGATATGGAGTTTTTTGCTCAACGCGTTGATAAAGAAGCCATTACACGTTTAGAGCACTTTATCGCTTCTGATTTCGCACAAATTGACTACACAGATGCGATTACTGTGTTAGAAAATTGCGGCCAGAAATTTGAAAACCCAGTTTATTGGGGTGTTGACCTCTCCTCCGAGCATGAGCGCTATCTTGCTGAGAAACACTTTAAAGCCCCTGTGGTTGTGAAGAACTACCCGAAAGATATCAAAGCATTCTATATGCGTATGAATGAAGACGGTAAAACAGTTGCGGCAATGGATGTGTTAGCACCAGGTATCGGTGAAATCATTGGTGGTTCTCAACGTGAAGAACGTTTAGAGATGTTTGATAAACGTTTAGCTGAGATGGGTATGAATAAAGAAGACTACTGGTGGTATCGTGATTTACGCCGTTATGGCACAGTACCACACTCTGGTTTTGGTCTCGGCTTTGAACGCTTAGTTGCTTATGTGACTGGCGTCACAAATATTCGTGAAGTGATCCCATTCCCACGTACACCAAGAAATGTCGATTTCTAATAGTTTGATTAATTAGTAGCCAACAAAAAACATTTGTGTTGCTGATTAATTGTACTAACTTTAGTTATACCAGAAGCCAACCTCAGGGTTGGCTTTTTTTATGCATGGCTACAATTTGATGGAAAAGTTCCCCCAAATACACACTTTGAAATACATTGTTACAATTTGTTACACTTTTTTCGATTTTGTAGCAAATTCGGGGTAGATAAAATTTTTTACCAATGGAACACTGTCACCCGACACAGACGACACTTAACTCTCATAAATAGTTCCATAAAAATTAAGAAACTATTTCTGGCAGTGGCAAAGGTGTCTGAATAACACCAATGAGGGTAATAATAATGATGAAGCGCAATATTCTTGCAGTGGTAATCCCAGCTTTAATGTTTGCTGGTGCAGCAAACGCAGCTGAAATGTACAACAAAGACGGCAACAAAGTAGATATCTACGGTAAAGTTGACGTTCGTCATTACTTCGCTGATGCTGATACTAAAGGCGATCATGAAAGCGGTGACGCTTCTCGTGCACGTATCGGTTTCAAAGGCGAAACTCAAATCAATAAAGATTTAACTGGTTTCGGTCGTTTTGAATACGAAGTTAAAACAAACACTACTGAAGGCGAGAACAAAGCTAAAACTCGTTTAGCATATGCTGGTCTGAAATTTGCTGACTTCGGTTCTTTAGACTACGGTCGTAACTACGGTGTAATTTATGACACCAACGCATGGACTGACGTTCTGCCTTTATGGGGTGGTGACTCCATGGCGCAAACTGACGTTTATATGACTAGCCGTACTACTGGCGTATTAACTTACCGTAACACTGATATGTTCGGTTATGTTGATGGTTTAAGTTTTGCTCTGCAATATCAAGGCAAAAATAACGAAAACACCAACAATAAACGTAAAGACAACGCTGAAGCAAATGGCGACGGTTTTGGTTTCTCTACCGCTTATAACTTAGGCTGGGGCGTAACACTGGGTGGTGGTTACTCAAGTTCTGCTCGTACTAACTGGCAAGAACATAAGAGTGCTGCAACTGGTAAACGTGCTGAAGCATGGAACGTTGGTGGTAAATTCGAAGCTAACAATGTTTACTTAGCAGCAATGTACGGTGAAACCCGTAACATGAACTACTATGGTGACGGTGCAATTGCAAACAAAACTCAAAATATCGAGTTAACTGCACAGTATGACTTTGCTGATTTAGGTATCAAACCATCTTTAGGTTATGTTCAATCTAAAGGTAAAGATCTGAATAATGGTGTTGGCGGTCTGAAAGACAACAACCATGATTTAGTTAAATATATCTCTGTAGGTTCTTTCTACAAATTTAACAAAAACATGACTGCAGTTGTTGATTACAAAATCAACCTGTTAGATGAAGACGACTTCACTAAAGCTAACGGCGTTGCAACTGACAACGTAGTTGGTTTAGGTCTGACTTATCAGTTCTAATTACCCTTTAAGGTAATTAAACAGTCAAGTTAATTGATTTGAAAAGCAACACTTCGGTGTTGCTTTTTTATTTGCCTATCCTATTTATATTGCTCGCTTTTCTGTTCTTCCTTTTTTAATACTAAGATAAACAGTTTATTATACTAAACTGTTGTTTATTTTTAGTGGTTATATTTACATGTTAATGTAATCACGAAAGATTTACTTATTTACATCTTATTTTGCTATTTATTCTCACTTAGTTCACAACTTCTTGCTAATTTCTCTACAAACTGTTGGCAAACCGATTCTATAGCGTTACTCTTGTTACTCATAATTCGGCTTCGTTTTGAGCTTAGGGAATAATTACACTATGTTTGAGAAAATCATTGCTGCACCAGCCGATCCTATTCTGGGTTTAGCTGATAGTTTCCGTTCTGATACTCGTGAAAACAAAATTAACTTAGGGATTGGTGTTTATAAGGATGAAACAGGTAAAACACCTGTACTCACCACCGTTAAAAAAGCAGAAAAATATTTATTAGAAAACGAATCCACTAAAAATTATCTTCCTATTAGCGGTATTCCTGAGTTTGGTGCGGTCACTCAAGCACTGTTGTTTGGTGAACAACACCCTATCATCACAGAAAAACGTGCACGTACAGCACAAGCTCCGGGTGGTACTGGGGCATTACGTGTTGCAGCGGACTTTATTGCTCAGCAAACTAATGCTAAACGTGTATGGATAAGTAACCCGACTTGGCCAAACCATAATAATATTTTCCAGACTGCTGGCTTAGAGATTTGCCAATATGATTATTATGATGCAGAAAGCCACGGTTTAGATTTTGAAGGTATGCTAGCCAGCCTACAAAATGCACAAGCAGGTGATGTTGTGCTGTTCCACGGATGTTGCCATAACCCAAGTGGTATTGACCCAACGCTAGAGCAATGGCGTCAACTGGCTGCCTTATCCGCTGAAAAAGGTTGGTTACCAGTATTTGACTTTGCTTACCAAGGTTTTGCTAATGGTCTTGAAGAAGACGCGCAAGGCTTACGCCTATTTGCTGAAAGCAATCCTGAGCTGATTGTTGCAAGCTCATATTCAAAAAACTTTGGCCTTTATAATGAGCGTGTAGGTGCTTGCACTATTGTCGCAAAAGAGAGCGATACTGCTGAGAAAGCATTTAGCCAAGCCAAGGCGATTATTCGCGCAAACTACTCTAATCCACCGGCACATGGTGCATCTGTGGTGACCACTATTTTATCTAACCCAGAGTTAAAAGAAGAGTGGATTGAAGAGCTCACCACAATGCGTGAACGCATTCAGCGTATGCGCCAATTGCTGGTGACAACCTTACAAGAAAAAGGCGCAAAACAAGATTTCAGCTTTATTATTGACCAAAATGGTATGTTCTCATTTAGTGGTCTTAATAAAGAGCAAGTTGAACGTCTACGTGCTGAATATGGTATTTATATTGTCGGCTCTGGTCGTATTAATGTCGCAGGCTTAACACTGGAAAATATGGTTCCATTGTGTGAAGCCATTGTCGCTGTACTTTAATGGCTTTTTCATCGTTTTAAAGCATACAGTTAGATAACACGTTTTATAACCCAACAGCGTTTAATTAGATACGTTGTTGGGTTTTTTATTGTTTTATTCGTGCTGTGGGAAAAAACCATACTGAATTTGTTTTGAAAGCCGTTCGACGTTCAGCCGAAGAAACACTGAAAGATCTGCGAGTCATAAATGTTAATCCCGAAGTTTATCAGGAATTTATCAACCCGCTTGATGCAACACTTGTAAGCAACGAGACATTACGAAAAACAGTGATGTCTAAATCCCCTTAAGAGGAATGACATTGAAACTGACAGCACCTGAACCACTCAAAATAGGCCATATGCTGGAGGTTTTTCCTCCGGTGAAAAGGCTTTAGAACTCTGGAGGGGTAAGTTCCAATAAGGCCTTGATGTTCACAATAATCCTATTATTTATAAGGTCTCACTATCTTATGCCAAGCGGTTCCATCATACAGATCAACATTATAATCATCAGCTACAACTAAAATCCCATCGCGGACATCCATATGACCTGAGGCGATAACATTTTTATCACCATCCTTGGGACGGACCATTTCTTTACCATTCCAACACTGTAAACGGTAGTCATCACATGCCCATACTTTATCTTCAAACCAGCGTAACTGATTCAGTAAAATAGTCGAACTGCCGTGATAAAGTTTTTCCCATTGATATTCACGCCCACACCATAAACTGCCCCCTTCACCGCCAATATACACATAACCATCAGGGGCGCATAAAACTGCACTTAATTGCTCATTAGAGGGAAAACCACAGGGGATCCAGATTTCGCCATTATAATGCCAAACATCTCCTTCACCGCCAACGGCATACATATCCTGCTCAGAAAAACCATCTAGATCAGTGAACCCCATATCTGTATTGGTTTCTCCTCCTGGTATCCCATGTTGAATTCTCTGCCATTTCCCAATATCCAC
>NZ_JAABLS010000026.1:0-10748 GCF_009915195.1 Proteus sp. G2674 | reverse complement strand
CAAACGCCCCCCTAAGCAACCCTACGGGTTACTAAGTCGCTGTACAGGCTGTTGCGAGATAAATCTCTGACAGCCTAACAGCGCTTCTCAAAGGGGGCTAATTAACTATTATGATGTGGCCCGTTCCGATTGGCTCTACAGGGTGAAGGGAGGTTTCTTGCTTCCTGTACGGCTCTCAGTCGCATTTGAATGTTATACCTTGCGTCATAACATTCAAATGCTCCGCTTCGGGGCGCATGGGCTCTTACAGCTCCTTTTTGGCTATCTTTCACCCCTTCCTTTGGTGATTACGGTTTTTTAATCAAACTTTAGTTATTGATCTTTACTGTATCTCATTGTTTTTTAATATTAAATTAATTGTTTTTTTTGATGAAATTGACAAAAAAAGCTTGAAAAGTCCCGAAAACGGGACTATAATTATTTATATCAAGTGAGGGGGAACTTTAAAAGTTCTTTCATATATCAATAACAGCCGAACGGCTAGGAGTTTTAAAATGACAATTCAAGAAGCTTTAAATATTTTTGGTTTAGCGGGAGAGCTAACAGAAGATGATATCAAAAAAGCGTATAAAAAGTCTGCTTTAAAATATCATCCCGACCGAAATCCGTTAGGTGCTGAATTAATGAAAGCTGTTAATTCAGCATACGACACTCTAATGAAAAATATTGATAAAATTAATCTTTTTCAGAGTAATGATAAAACTAAACAGTATAATTTTGGTGATGAACTAGAGTCTGTATTAAATACTCTGTCAGGATTAAGTGACATTATTTTTGAGGTTATCGGTAATTGGGTCTGGATTAGTGGAGATACTAAAATACATAAAGAAACATTAAAAGAAATCGGGTGTAAGTGGGCACCGAAAAAACAACAATGGTTTTATCGTCCAGAAGAGCATAAATGTTTTAGAAATAATCAGGAAAAAAGCATTGATGAGATTAGATTAAAATATGGCTCTAGCGGTCAATATAAATCGAAAGGGTGGCAACAAGTAGAAAATAGATATTAATTTTAATTTGATATAGAGAGTAAGATACTCTCTATATCATTATTTCAAAGCCGAACGGCTAGGGGTTAATATGAATAAACAAAATTGTTTTTTTCAAGAATATCAGTCTGTTTGTAATGATATTTGCTATTATTTAGGTAATGAATGGCGAATAAATAAAATTAAATCATGGGATTTATGTATTATTTTAACATCACCAAAATATAAAGATTATTCAATTTATTTTAGACCTGAAAAAGGTCGTATAAATATATCTGGTTCAATATATAGTCGATTGTTTCGTTATTCCTGTAATTATTGCACAGTCTCAGAGAATAGAAAACCTCAACATATTGCAAATGATATTAAAAGAAAAATACTAGCTAATATTGATGAAGAGATAAAAAAATATATTGAAGATTTAGAATCTTATAATAATAATTTAGAACAAGATAAAATCTTAAAAGGAATGATATCAAGATTTGGAAAATTAAATGATTATCATAGTTCATTTACAGGGTTTAAGTTAAACAATGGTATTACAGGCGAGGTTAATAGACGTTATAGAGGAAATCAACAATTAGTTATCGATGATCTGAATGTCGATAAATTAATTAAAATTATCGGTTTTGTTTCAACACTAGATTAAAAAACAGCCTCTAGCGTTAGCTAGGGGCATAAGCATTTATGCAGAAGTAGTTACGGTGTTAGTTAAAAACGTTTATTATGGTAGTAACTGAGTTATCAATTTATGGGGCTAAATAATGTCTAAACAATTCTCAGTCAATGATAACGTAATGATTATTAATGATAAGTTAGGTTCTAATCTTGTTGGTTATGAATGCGAGATAATTAGTATAGATAATAATTATGAACTCAACATTGAGGTAAAATTTAATGATGGAAGAAACACTTTTTTCTCAGAAAATGAGTTAAAACTAATTAATTTTTGATCTAACTTATCTCAGTATTAGGAATCGTAAAATGAAACAAATATATATGGCAAGAACGGGCGGGACGGTACGAAGTAGCCTTATCGTTTATAGTGATGGGGAAAAATTCAAACTTCATTATTTAGTTTTAGGTCGTACTAACCCTAGTAAAACAGAACGATTGAAAGGGATTAAATGCAAGCGATTTGAAATACTGAATAATGAATTCGAATTTAACGACTTCAATGAAATAAGTGTTAGTGAGCTTCCATTAAAAGAGTTAACAGAAGAATTTTTATCTAAATATACTGATGAAAAAATTAATAAGTAGGTAAAAAATGAAATTTGATAAAAAAGATATAACGAAAGAAACTCTGAAAAATCTTAGAAGTGAGCTTAATTATAATAATGCTCAAATGGCAGATTTACTAGGTATATCAGAAAAAACGTGGAAAAACAAAATTAGTGGAGAAGGAAAAATAAGCAAGTTAGAATATGAATTCATGTTGCTTTTGATTGATAAACATCCTGATTATAAAATAATTAATAGACGTTAATTATGAATAAACATATTTATATAAAGTTTATAGAAAATGATGAAATTATTTTTCATGAAAAAATAAATATTGATGATAACTTTTATAAAGCTAAAAATATATTTGATACACTAGAGGAACAATGTCAAATTTGCAAGCTAAATAATGAGTTACATGTCGAAGCTAGTATTGATCCAGTGGAAATTATGTTTCAAAATTTTGTAATTAAATATTTATATCCACTTTGCGAAAACCTAAAAAACATATGGAAAAAATTTGATATTGAGTTTGTATATTTGTATTTACCAATAAATTACGCTCTGTAACGTTCTCTAATAAGATTTAGGCTTATTAGGTGATGTTTCCCCTATCTTTTGTCTCCGACCATCTGACAATCGCGCTGTGTTTCATTTTGTGGTTGTTTTAGTTCGCTACGCTTACGGCTTGGCAGGAATGGGTTGCCTTACATACCCTAAAGGGCATAAAACAAAGGGGCAATTAAGCCCCTGTAATTTCAAAAGTGTTTATAGATATCTTTTCGATGCCCGATAGAAAGCGCCAAAATCAGTAATTTATCATCTTCAATGGTTGCTATTAACCGATAATCACCGATACGATATCGTATAAATTCCGATTTATCTCCTTTTAATATTTTCCCAATTAATCGGGGATTAATACTATTATCGATATGTTTTTCAATATAATTTTGAATAATTTTCTGGTGATATTTATCGATTTTCTTGATTTCTTTTTGAAAGCGTTTTGTGTACTCAATGCGATATTGACCCATAATTTACCTCAAAGAGAATCAAAAAGCGCTTTATGACTCAGTGTTTCATTATCGCTTAAATATTCTTGATAAGATTCCTCAGCAAGTTTTAAATCAATTTCATCTTCAATTTTTTCAATAACTGCACTTTTACATAACTCACTAAATGTTAAGCCTTTAGCGTTTGCATAAGATTCAAATAAATTGAGTTCATCATCATTTAAGCGAATTGCTTTTGTAGAATTTTTACGCATTTAATGCCCCCTTTGTTTTGTCATACATTGTATAACAATACTTTATTTATGTCAATTATTAATGAGAAAAACCGATGTAAAAAAAATGAAAATTATTACAATTACCGCTTGCGCTAATGCCCGAAAACGGGCATAATGTTTATATAAAACGGGTTGTATTGTATTTCTATCATTAAATGTTAAAGGTGAATAGTATGATTATGTTTGGAAGAAAAATAAAAATGGTGATATTAATCTTCTTGATAAAGATGGATATCCAATAACGCGGTTAGATGATTCGTACCCTATTATTTATCCTGTGAATTCTAATTTAAGTGCGTATTATGAACATCCTAACGGTATTATCATTACAGAAGAAGATGCAAAGAAATTAGATTTAGATATTGAAGATTAACTATATACCCGAAATCATGTTTGTATCAAAATGGGTATACTCTCTTAATTTAATGAGGATAACATGCAAACAGATAATGAAAAGGTTTTTAATGAAATATGTTACTTTAAGTTTAGACTTAATGAAATTATCGAAAGGGAAAAGAATATATATAGAAAAGAAAAAGCGGGTAAAACGTTTTATTTTAGCTTTTGGAGTTGGTATAGAACTATCCCCTATTTTCTTCTTGCATATATAATAACCATATTTTTCTTTATTGCTGCTGCAACGAGTTCATACGAAATTAACAAGTTGATTAATATTATTATAGCTTCTGCACTTACAGTTCCTATTGTAGGTATATTCCTTTTAGATCTTTTTAAATTATTTTATTATGAGCACAAAACCTTAAGATTAAAAACAAAAATAAATGAATTGTTAACTCTATATTATCCCTATGATGAAGTTAATTTTTATGAATCACTAGAAAAAATAAAAAAAAGTAAAAGCGCTATTGTTTATAATCATTTTTTAAATGAATTGATATCATTAGAATTTAGATATAAACCATGTAAATAAAAATGCGTATAGTTAATAATAATTAACATAACTGTTTTTCTTGGATTTCGTAGGGTTCCTTACATACCATAAAAGGTATGAAATAAAAAATAAAACTTGCATAATAAATTATAGGAGTTTGATTTGATAAATATAAATGATGTTTATCCTAAAGACTTAGTGACTTTACAAAAAGAATTAGAATTTTCAGATTCAAAAATGGCTGAATTGTTAGGGATTAGCGTAAAAACGTGGGTAAATAAGCGTTCTGCGGCAATGAGAGCAGTTAGAAAACAGTTGATTAGCCCTGCGGAATGTGAATATTTAATGTTATTGGCAGGTATTCACCCTAAATATGATTTAATTTTTCACAAAAAAAATAGAGTTGTATAATTTATTTTTTGATCCGATTTTGAAATTAAAATGTTATATGGGAATCCTTTGTAAGGAAATAAAATGAGTGCTAAATATGAAATTATTTTTAGAAAAGTGAAAGGGAATACCTTTAGTGAGTGTTTTTCTGTTTTTTATAATGGGGAAAAATATAAATTGGTTTTTCAAAAGTTTAAGCGTAATCAGGTGTCGAAAGCTGATAAGCTCAATGGCATCAAGCCAACTCGTGAAAAATTGTTAGAAACAGAACATTATTTTACCACGCTAAAGAATATCGAATTCTCTCTATTGCCCTGCAAAGAATTGACGAAGTTATTTTGTGAAGAATTTAAACTTACTTGGAGGTAACTTTAAATGAACTTAATTAAAGCAGAGTTATCCACGGCTTTAAAAAGTCGAGCAGGGTTAACGCACCAATAAAAGTGCGGTAATCCGTCGCGTACGGGTAGCCGATAGCGTAGCGTAGGCGTACCTGCGATTTTTTAAGTGCGGTGGGTAACTCGGATTCATCTAAATTATTTTAAGATCTTTATATTTTTGGTCTATTTAAATTCCCCTTTTAATCGGTAAATGAGCATAAGTATTTTTCTTGGCTTTTGTAGGTTTCTTTGCCAGATTTTGCGTAGCAATGCCTAAAAAATTGGTTCCGATAAGACAGTGTTATGTTAAAAAAGCCAGTAACTTACTGGCTTTTTAGTGTTATTAAAAAAATAAAAGATCACTTAATGCCATAATAAGAATTATAAAAATAAAATGGCAAAGCAACCCAAAAAATTATCAAAAATATCAAACATGAGTCCAGCCCTCTATTTTTAGTCCTTCAACTCGTGAAAATTCGCGGGTATTATTTGTTACCAATATTGCATTAACAGAGACAGCATGACCAGCAATCGCACTATCATTATTTCCTATGGACAATCCCACATCAAATAAGCATTTTTTTATCACGGTGGTTGCATCTACCGCCGCTTTATCCCATGCCAAAATCGCG
Source organism: Proteus sp. G2674 (assembly GCF_009915195.1). Classification (NCBI taxonomy): domain Bacteria; kingdom Pseudomonadati; phylum Pseudomonadota; class Gammaproteobacteria; order Enterobacterales; family Morganellaceae; genus Proteus; species Proteus sp. G2674. The sequence goes on along the minus strand of NZ_JAABLS010000026.1, from coordinate 4,953 downwards.
TCAACGCGTTCACAGAGAGCATGAAAGTTGTTACGGTGAAACGTTTTCTGTTTAATTCCTTCGTACAAAACAAACGTTCCCTAAATTGCTTATGGTAGCAATATCGTTACGTCCCCAATTTTTCAATTATTTTCTAATGGCGCCTTTTAATTTTTTGAAAAATAAGATTTTTTTTATATTCAATAATTATTCAGAAAGAAATTGACGTGAGGAGGAATAAGGTTTATATTTATACTGTATATATATACAGTATCATTGGCTGGTTTTTAATAAAAAAAGGAAATTTTTATGAGTAAAAATAATCATTCAGCAGAGACCGATCATCTTTCAGTGACTGCCGATAGACCTAGTAAAGGTGATTTAGGTAGTGGCCCAGTAGGAAAAGGCGATGGAGGAGATAGAAATATCATCAGTTTAAGTGATCCAAATGCTTCGTTTTCATATACTACGTCAACAATAGAAGGGCTTGAGGGATTAAACTTTACGGTGACTGTACACGGAGCAAGGATTATTAATCCTCAAAATGGTCATACGACTAATAATATTGAAGTTGATGGAAAAGGTAATAGTGTTGATTATAAAAAAAATAATGTTCAGAATAACCAACTTGAATTACCGATACCTTATAATAATAAGTTGGCTCGTGATCGAGATTTAGGGAGATTAACGTCGAGAATAAGAAAAGATTATTTTGATTTGAAAAATAATAAGGCTAGAGTATCTATTTATAATGGGCATTATATTCATACCGTCACATTTGATGACGATGGAAACGTGCAAAATATTTCTGAGGAATATATAGAGAAAACCTATAATCGCTATTCTAAGGGGATACCAAATGAGAAAAAAGATAGATTAGAAGAGGTAAAGAGATTTGCAATATTAGGTTATAAAACTGAGCCTAGTAATATTCTTGATTATAATGTAAAAATAAAGGAATATGAATTTATTTTTACATTAAATAAATTAGGTTTTATAGAAAAATTCTCCAAGAAAATTATAAAAGCATCACAATATGAAAGTCGCCAGTTAAATGCATTCTATAAAGATTTAAATATTGAACAAGATGAAAAAAAAGAAAATTTAGCGAAATTAATGGTTGTTAATGCATATCAATCGTACCCACAAAATAAAAAATTTATCCAAGATGCAGAAAAAGAGGCATTGATGGGAGCGGCAGATATTATCATTAATACTGGCGAAAAAATTAGTAAACACTTGGGGGAAAAATACAAAACTATTGCTAATGAGATCGCTAGTGATTTACGTAACTTTCAGGGAAAGAAATTACGTAGCTTGTCTGATGCATTAAAAATGATGGAAAAAATCAACCGTAATCCTAATATTAAGATAAAACAAGCGGATAGAGTGGTACTGGCTAATGCAGTGCGCCATGTGGATACAAAAATCCTGTCTGAAAATTTTCAGCGTTTAGGTAAGTCATTCGGGGTATTGGGTAAAGTATTGAGTGTTGAAAAGCTTCGCGAAAAAGCAGCTATTGGTTTTGAGACTGGTAACTGGAAACCATTGATGCTGGAAGTGGAAGCTATGATAATCAGTGGATATGCTACGGGGATAGCGATAAGTATAGCAATAAGTTTTATCTCATCAATTGCATCATTTTTAGCTATAGGAGCATTACCTACAACCTTGGCAATTATAGCAACTATAATGTTAATTAGTTATTTAGCATCCTTAATTGATGATAAAGTTGTTGATAAAATTAACAACTTACTTATTCCAGAAGCTCATTAATTACTTTTGGTTATCTTATTTAGTTAAAACTATCTAAGATAACCATTTATTTTTATAAAAATTAAGTAATCACTATTTATCAACGAATTGATTTAAATGGAAGATAAATAAATGAAATAAAAAAAAGAAACAACCAAACATAATATCCAAAAAAAATAGCTATATAGTAACCAAATAATAGGTGTTTATTACTGGATATAGTTTTAAGTATACTCCAACCACTATCTGATATATCAGTATTGTAAAAATATAAAACATATAGAGAAATAATCGTAATCACAAGACATGGAAAAATAACATTTATTATTAATTTATTAATTGGTATAGGTTTTACAAGAGTCAGTTTCTTATAACAAAAAATGAAAAATAACAATACTATTAATGGTGATAATTTGCAGTAAAAAAATGATAACTTGCTAATTATTGGATATGTTGAAGAATAAGTTGATGGTATATTGTTTATTTTTTCATACACAGCAAATAATATATCTATATCATTAAAATAAAAAATAATAAATATCGGAATTGCACTAATAAAGATGAATATTGAACCCCACTTAATTAACAAATGATCATTTGGGTGATTTTTATTATCCATAGTAACCTGCCTTTACGTAGTACCTATGATAATTAATATATCATAGTTGTTTGTAAAACACATAAAGAAACATTAAAACGGCTAGGGTTTAATATGAATATAACAATTAATCATTCCTCTATTGATATGACAGGGGAAAATTAATCCCTTTTTATATGAATATGTGGATCTTGAGATTGATGTAATACTGCTAATACTTCTATTCCATTCTCAACTTCTCGATAGTAAATAATATGACTTTCTACAGGAAAACTTCTTATTCCTGTAAAAAGGTCATCACTACGATCTATACCAATAGAGGGTTGTTTTTCAATAATATTGATTATTGTGATTCTTAAGCAATTTATGTAAGTTTCAGCTACATTTTTTCCCCAATGGGTCAAAGAATATCGTCTTATGGTGCGAATATGCTCTTTTGCTTTCTTGGTAAATAGAACACTCATTTATAAGATTAACCTTCAATTTCATTGCTAGTTAAAGGTGCAAAAACATCATCAATATGATGTAACTCTCCCCGTTCTGCTTGTTCAATAGATTCGGCCAAAATAGATTTTAAATTTTGTAACTTCAACTGTGTAAATTGGTCATATTCGTCTGGAGAAATGACTACAGCTACACGCTTTCCATGTTTGCTGATCTGGACAGGTTCACGTTGAGCTTTCATTAGTAAATCACCAAATTGATTTTTGGCGAGTTGAGCAGGAATAATTTCCATAAGTAACACTCCGTAAAAAAGTACAAAATGGCTTGAATGTCTATTATAGCTATTTGTTGTGAATTTTACCATTAATTAATACTAGTAATAAAAAAAAACTGGATCACATAAGACCCAGTATGTTAAATGCAGATTTTTTTGTAAAAATCGCCCTCTTTATCAACTTAGACGTAGTCAACACGTTTTTTGCTCTCAAACTCACCTTTTGCTACTTCTTAAAATGTGTTTATGTGTAAATGTGTTTTTACCCATTTACACGGTTGTTTTTCGTGCTATAATCACACAAATGAGTTTAAACACATAAGCTCTTAAACACATAAGCTCTTAAACACAATTGAGTTAATGAGGTTTCAAATGAAAATTATTTCTTTCTTAAATCCAAAAGGCGGTTCAGGTAAAACAACAGCAGTTATTAATGTCGCAACTGCGCTAACTAAACAGGGTTATCATTTAGCGGTTGTTGATACTGACCCTCAAATGAGTCTGACTAATTGGAGTCGGGTGGGAAATAGCGCTTTCGACGTATATACTGCGTCTTCTGAAAAAGACGTGTACAGCATTCGTAAAGATCTTTCGAATTATCAGTTGGTTGTTGTTGACGGGGCTGGTTCTTTGTCTGTCATTACCTCTGCGGCAGTCATGGTCAGTGATTTGGTTATTATCCCTGTGACACCTAGCCCGTTAGACTTTTCAGCCGCAGGAAGCGTAACGGCAGTATTGGAAGCGCAAGCTTATAATCGTAAAGTTGAAGCACGATTTCTAATCACGCGCAAAATCGAACAAGCCTTAATGTTAAATGTGTTAAAAGAAAACCTTAAAGACAAAGATATCCCAACCTTGAAAACAAGTATTTCACAACGTCAGATTTACATCAAATCTATCTTACAGGGCAATACGGTATTTGAATCGAACGATGGAGCGGCAAAAGGTGAAATTGAAATGCTCACCAAAGAGATATTAAGAGTTTTTGAGTGAAAACACATTGACACAAATGAGTAAAAACACAAAACATCAAATGAGGTAATGACATGGCGCTTAAAAAAGAGACTACCACATCAAATAAAATGAATTTTGGTGAGCACCGTGATTTAGATAAAGTATTAAAGAAAAAGGGAAAAACAAAACGTATCAATGTAGATTTAGACGAAGATATTCAAATTCGCTTTAAGGTTGCTTGTGCAAAACAAAACACAACCATCAAAGATGTGATCAGTCAATTTGTCGATAGTTGGCTCAAAGAAAATGAGTGATAACACAAAAGTGTAAATGTGTATTGATTGGTTATTTTTATCTGTAGGTAGGAGATATTAATGTCTAAAAATAAATATAAATGCCCTGAATGTGGCTCAGTAGTAAGTGGCGATACACATTGAGTCTATCGCCACTTATTGAGTTACCCACCGATATAAAAAATGTTGTTTTCCGTTCGTGCAAACGCCCCCCTAAGCAACCCTACGGGTTACTAAGTCGCTGTACAGGCTGTTGCGAGATAAATCTCTGACAGCCTAACAGCGCTTCTCAAAGGGGGCTAATTAACTATTATGATGTGGCCCGTTCCGATTGGCTCTACAGGGTGAAGGGAGGTTTCTTGCTTCCTGTACGGCTCTCAGTCGCATTTTTTGTTATGCCTTGCGTCATAACATTCAAATGCTCCGCTTCGGGGCGCATGGGCTCTTACAGCTCCTTTTTGGCTATCTTTCACCCCTTCCTTTGGTGATTACGGTTTTTTAATCAAACTTTAGTTATTGATCTTTACTGTATCTCATTGTTTTTTAATATTAAATTAATTGTTTTTTTTGATGAAATTGACAAAAAAAGCTTGAAAAGTCCCGAAAACGGGACTATAATTATTTATATCAAGTGAGGGGGAACTTTAAAAGTTCTT
>NZ_JAABLS010000025.1:0-77570 GCF_009915195.1 Proteus sp. G2674 | reverse complement strand
AGCAACAGGAAACACCTAGTTAGTTAAAAAACCGCGCCTTATATCCCCGACCTGAAGGACGGGATTTTACGGTGCTTTGGGTAAGAATAAACATCTCACGCTATAAATAACGACTTGCTGCCCGTATTTTATAAATACAAAAAATCCCATAACTGAAGAGGTTATGGGATTTAACTATGCGGTTATTAAACGACGCAGTTTATGATTAACGACGATCGCCTAAAATACGTAGTAACATTAAGAACAGGTTGATAAAATCTAAATAAAGCGTTAATGCACCCATAATTGAGTAACGGCGCATATTTTCTTTATCTTCTTGATTAATTTCGCTACCCATATCCTTTAATTTTTGTGTGTCATATGCGGTTAAACCAGCGAAAATCAGTACACCTGCGTAAGAGATAACCATGCTCATCATGCTGCTTTGCATAAAGATATTAACAATAGAAGCAATGATAATACCGATAAGCCCCATAAACAGGAAGCTACCCATCCCAGTTAAACTACGTTTAGTGGTGTAACCATAAACACTTAATGCACCAAACATTGCCGCACAGATAAAGAAAGTGCTAGCAACAGAGGAGTAAGTATAAACAATTAACACACTCGAAATAGTGACACCTGTTAATGCGGAATAGAGCATAAAAAGGGTTGTAGCAAGCGCACCACTCATTTTATGTACCATACCGGATAATATAAAAACTAATGCTAATTGAGCGATAATCAAACCGAAGAAAAAGATCTTATTAGTGAAGATCATCTCAATTAAAGTCGCGCTGGATGCAACATACAGAGCAACAAATGCAGTAAGTAACAGACCTACAGTCATCCAGCCATACACTTGCGCCATAAAGGTTTGTAGACCTGTACCAGTGCGCTGTACGATTGAATCATTTGAACGTGAAAATCGATCCATGATGATTACCCTTTAATCATAGTGATAACGTTGAATTTAACGATAACGTTTATTTCAGTAAAGAGCCCATTATGGACTCATTAGTGATTAATTTTATCACACTAATGTTACATTTCCACGAAATAAACTGTATAGAATGTCACCGTAAAATAAATTTAAGTAAAGTGATGTTGTCTTTGATTTCACTTGATGAATTATTCCCAACGCTTAGCTGAATCATAGTCACTTTGGCGAGCATCAACCCACCTATCTTGGTTAGCTGATAGCCCCTCTTTTTTCCAAAAAGGTGCGCGCGTTTTTAAAAAATCCATAATAAATTCTGCGGATTCAAAAGCACTATGGCGATGTGCGCTGGTCACACCAACAAACACGATCTCTTCACCAATATTTAATTGGCCAACACGGTGGATAACGCTGACTCTTTGTAAAGGCCAACGCGCGCGTGCTTGCTCAACAATGTCATTTAACGCCTTTTCTGTCATACCAGGATAATGCTCTAGAGTTAGCGTATTAACTTCATCACCTAAATTATGATTACGCACTTTTCCTGTAAAAGTGACGACCGCACCATCACTTTCACACTCTGACAACCATTGATATTCATCACCAACATTAAAATGTTCGTTTTGGACTGATATACGGGTCAATGTACTCATCTTAGCCCCCTGTTACAGGTGGGAAAAAAGCCACTTCATCACCGTCTTTAATGGCATAAGTGCCTTGAACAAAGGATTGATTTACCGCGGATAACAATTTGCCATCTTCAAGCGCTAATGCCCAACGATCGCCTTTGTTAATTAAAGCACGGCGTAAATCATCCACTGTTGGATAATCATTTTGTAATTCCAGTGAATCAACACCCACTAATTCACGCACTTGGGCGAAAAAAAGAACCTTAATCATGCATCCACCTTAAAGTGTCCCGATTTACCACCGGTTTTTTCTAATAAACGCACAGATCCTATGACCATATCTTTTTGTACTGCTTTGCACATATCATAGATAGTCAATGCGGCCACTGATGCGGCAGTGAGTGCTTCCATTTCAACACCCGTTTTACCCGTTAAGCGACACACTGATTCAATACGCACACGATTTGAGTCTGTAAGGGCTTCTAAATGGACTTCAACTTTGGTTAACATCAATGGGTGACATAAAGGAATTAATTCCCATGTTCTTTTGGCTGCTTGAATACCCGCAATACGTGCGGTAGCAAAGACATCTCCCTTATGGTGTCGACCTTCGGTTATCATTGCTAAGGTTTCTGCTGACATTTCAACAAAGGCTTCTGCTCGCGCTTCACGTACGGTTTCAGCTTTGGCGCTAACATCCACCATATGCGCTTCACCGGCAGCATTAATATGAGTTAGTTGAGACATGCACAACTCCTGAAATTAACTAAATAACAGAGCGAAAAAACTTATCCACCAATCACAGAAAGATTAGGGGTAATACCACTATCGCCCTGATGAAGAAAATGTGTTTCTCTTTTATGAAGAAGTCCACCCTGAATACGCTGTTGTAGAGCTTGTTGTTGTGCATCATCAGCCAATAAATCGCGTAAAGGAATACCATTTTCGCCAAATAAGCAAAGATGAAGATTACCAATCGCAGAAACGCGTAAACGGTTACAGGTGACACAAAAGTCTTTTTCATAAGGCATGATAAGACCAATTTCACCTTGATAATCAGGATGAGTAAAGACTTGAGCTGGCCCATCACTACGGGCGCGAGGAATTTGTAGCCAACCTTCGTTAAGTAAACGTTGACGGATCACTTCACCAGATAAATGAAAGCGATTAAAAACATCACTACCATCACCAGTTTCCATTAGTTCAATAAAGCGTAGTTGTATCGGTCTGTCTTTGATCCAATGGAGAAAATCAGGCAAGTTTTTATCATTTACGTTGCGCATTAACACAACATTGACTTTCACTTTGTCATAACCTGCCGTAAAAGCAGCGTCTATTCCTTCCATCACTTGATGGAATTTATCTTGCCCGGTGATGGCATGAAATTGGCGGGGATCTAAGCTATCAACACTGACATTTATCGCACTTAGCCCCGCATCACGCCATTGTGCAACATCACGGGCTAAACGATAGCCGTTTGTTGTCACAGCAATCTTTTTAATGGCTGGGTTTTCATTAATAGTCGCGATAATATCAGTAAAATCTCGACGCATCGTAGGCTCACCACCCGTTAAACGGATTTTTTCTGTGCCTAATTCAGCAAAAGAGTGAGTCAGTCGGCGGATTTCATCCAGTGATAGAAAGGACTTATGACCATTTGGCTTGTAGCCATTAGGTAAGCAGTAAGTGCAACGGAAATTACACACGTCTGTGATTGATAGACGTAAATAGAAAAATTTGCGGGAAAACGCATCAACAAGTTGTTGCATAATAACACCTTTCCAAATTCGGGAGATGCGGGCATTTCTACCGTGCACCCTGGTGACTTAGTTAGTCACGGCCAGAACATCATATCCTTTGGATAAAGCTTGTTGACTTAGATGTTAAGGCTAGGAGTTAATCTTTACCTGTTTTTAACAGGTTCTTATACCAATATTTTATGTGTGGATTTTACCTGTTTATTTAATAAAAAGCGAATATTGTTTTCGTTATATAATTTAAAATACAACGACTTACAACACTTTTTTTATTTTTATTCTATTTACACTCCCCTTACTCTTCCCTTTTATTTGTCTAAATAACCAGCAATCGATACTCATTCAAGATTAAGAATGTGATGAAATCACGCCGTGATCATAGGCTTAAATTATAATTGTGATAAATTAGCGGCAAATTTTTAAAAGTGAGTAAGACAATTATGCGAAATCGCACGCTAAGTGATTTAGATCGTGTTGTAGCCCTTGGTGGAGGTCATGGCCTTGGACGTGTGCTTTCAGCACTCTCCTATTTAGGAACTCGCCTTACGGGGATTGTCACGACAACAGATAATGGTGGCTCCACGGGACGTATTCGTAAAGACGAAGGCGGTATCGCGTGGGGAGATATGCGCAATTGTATTAATCAATTAATCACAGAGCCTTCCGTTGCTTCTGCGATGTTTGAATACCGTTTCTCAGGTACGGGAGAGCTTGCTGGACACAACTTAGGTAATCTTATGCTAAAGGCCTTAGATAACTTAAGCGTTCGCCCATTAGAAGCAATTAATCTTATCCGCGGTCTACTTAGAGTCAATGCTCATCTTATTCCTATGTCAGAACAAGCGGTTGATTTAATGGCCATTGATGATGAAGGAAATGAAATATATGGTGAGGTCAATGTAGATAATTTACCGAGGATGCCTCGTCAATTAAAACTCTATCCAGACGTCACCACCACACGAGAAGCCATTGAAGCCATTGAGCAAGCTGATTTAATTTTAATTGGCCCGGGCAGTTTTTTTACCAGTTTGATGCCTTTATTGTTGCTACCTGATTTAGCTAAAGCATTACGTCGTAGCAGTGCCACTACTATTTATATTGGTAATTTAGGTAAAGAGCTTAGCCCTGCGGCTGCAAGTATGACGATGTCAGATAAAATCGCCATGATGGAAACCTATATTGGCTTACAAACTATTGATGCTGTGATTATTAGTCCAGAAACACAATATGAATCAATGAAAGGACGATTAATTGTTCAAGCGCAATTAGAGGCGAAAGATATTCCTTACCGTCATGATAGGCACCTATTAAGTAAAGCTATTGAATTAACACTTCAGCAATTAGGTCAACGTAATACCGCTTGTACAGCGAGTTAATCGTTATACCAATCAAAAAACCGCACTAAAATCATTATCTATCTCAGTGCGGTTAATTAGTCTTTATAAGATTATTTTCTTACTTTAACTGTGTAATTTTGTTTTACAAATAGACAATTAGCTATTAAGTGTTTTTAAAGTAATGCGTTCGCTGATCATTTCTTCTATTTCAGCCAGTGACATAGGCACATCATTTTTCATAAAACCTAATCCAGCTACGGCTCGTGTAAAAGACATTAAATCTAATGGCGGTAGCTCCATCACCCAGTTTTCTTCTGTCGCTAAGGTATTTTCTGCTTTGAGTATATTTTGTACGACATCGGAAAATGTTTGATGTGATGATGCCCAATTTTGATCACCACTTGCCCATAACCAACGAGTAGCAATAAAGTTTTGCCACATATCTTCCCAACCATCATAAATACGACGTAGCATTGATGCACTCATTAATGACCATGTTTGTGCTTCTTGCTGGGTAATATAACCTTGTTGGCAGCCTTCTAAGCAAAGCTTGTTAAAACGACAAAGATCCCAAATAAGATATTTTACATTTTGGATATTCATTCGATTGGTGTTCATCATATCGATTTGCCATAAACGTTCATTTTTATCATTTTCAGTTAAATCAGATAATAAAATATCGTTTTTTAATGATTGAATATCTTCTTCTTTACCATTCAAAATCTGGTCACGTAACTGGTAAAAGTCATTGGTATGACCTTGAGTCAGCAACCAAAATAATTGGTAGATTAAATCCCACCGATCATTAACTCCCCAAGCCGCTGATAGCCCACCATCATCTTTACCTTGATTATATTCGTTATATGCCCACTCATTCATTACCGCATAAGGGGCTGCGACATATAATCCCCATTCTTTGGGTAATAACTGATTTACTGGGCTTTCTGTTGCTGGAGACGATAAAACGAGCTCAGGCTCTGTTGTTGCTGGCATTGTAGCAGTGGGTAATTTATTGTCTTGCAATGCAAATCGTAACCACTTAAAAAGTATCACGAGGAAAAAACCACCAATAATGACTCCTACAGAGCTTGGAAACCCTGCATACACATAACCACTCATTCACTATCCTTAATGTCTTTTTTATCTTTGTAAATCATTGACTGTTTGTTAGTTGTAATATTTAAACAGTTGATTGCCAGGAAGGGAATAACAAAATAGATAATAATTGACAAAGAGAGAACAAAAAAAGAGCGCTATAAAAGCTATAACGCTCTTTGTAAGCCTATCTACTTACATTTTCTTATTAAGAATTAGCAATAAATTGCGCACGCAAAGTTTGTAATTTATCCCGTGTTTGAGCCGCTTTTTCAAATTCAAGATCTTTAGCATGTTGATACATTTCCGTTTCTAAGCGCTGAATTTCTTTTTCTAATTCAGCCGTAGAAAGTAATGGATAATCTTCATGAGTATCAACCGCTTTATGTCCTTTCTTATTACGGCCTTGAGTCGGTTGACCAATCTTAAGAATATCACCAATTTTCTTATTCAAGCCTTTTGGCACAATGCCATGTTCAAGGTTAAATTGTTGCTGTTTTTCCCGACGACGTTCTGTCTCACCAATGGCTTTCGCCATAGAATCTGTTATTTTATCGCCATATAAAATAGCTTTACCTTCAAGGTTACGAGCAGCACGACCAATCGTCTGAATAAGCGAATGTTCTGAACGTAAGAATCCCTCTTTATCTGCATCTAAAATCGCCACAAGAGAGACTTCGGGCATATCTAACCCTTCACGAAGTAAGTTTATCCCCACCAGCACATCAAATTCACCTAGACGTAAATCTCGGATAATTTCAACCCGCTCGACGGTATCAATATCTGAGTGCAAATAACGTACCCGTTCACCATGCTCTTCAAGATATTCGGTCAAATCCTCCGCCATACGTTTTGTTAATGTTGTCACTAATACACGTTCATTTTTAGCTGCTCGTATACGTATTTCTGATAATAAATCATCAACCTGTGTGGCAACAGGGCGAACTTCAACCACCGGATCAAGTAAGCCTGTAGGTCTAACCACTTGTTCTACAATGTCATTACCTGATTTTTCTAGCTCATATTTGCCCGGTGTTGCTGAGACATAAATGGTTTGTGGTGCTAATGCTTCAAACTCTTCAAAACGCAATGGTCGGTTATCCAACGCAGAAGGCAACCGGAAGCCATATTCCACTAACGTCTCTTTACGTGAGCGGTCGCCTTTATACATGCCGCCAATTTGCGGAATAGTAACGTGTGATTCGTCAATCACTAATAACCCATCAGCAGGCAAATAATCAAATAGCGTTGGTGGTGGCTCACCAGGCCCACGGCCAGAAAGATAGCGGGAATAGTTTTCAATACCTGAGCAATACCCCAATTCATTCATCATTTCTAAATCAAATTGAGTGCGCTGGGTAACTCGCTGCTCTTCAACCAATTTATCATTGGCTAATAGCACCTTACGTCTTTCAGCTAGCTCCTGTTTGATTTTTTCCATCGCATCCAGAATACGCTCGCGCGGCGTAACATAGTGGGTTTTAGGATAGACGGTGAAACGTGGCACATTGTAATGAATTTGTCCTGTGAGAGGATCAAATAGCGATAAACGCTCAACCTCTTCATCAAATAATTCAACACGTAAAGCGTAGTCATCAGATTCAGCAGGAAAGATATCGATCACTTCACCACGGACTCGGAAAGTACCGCGCTGAAAAGCCTGATCATTGCGGGTATATTGCAAATCAGCAAGTCGGCGTAAAATCGCACGTTGGTCAATAATCATGCCATTGCTTAAATGTAGCATCATTTTTAAATAGCTATCCGGATCACCCAAACCATAAATAGCTGAAACTGAAGAGACCACAATAACGTCTTTACGCTCTAAGAGTGCCTTTGTAGCCGATAGACGCATTTGTTCGATATGTTCGTTAACAGAGGCGTCTTTTTCAATAAAGGTATCGGAGCTTGGCACATAGGCTTCAGGTTGATAGTAGTCATAATAAGAGACAAAGTATTCCACCGCATTTTCAGGGAAAAACTCTTTCATTTCACTATAAAGCTGTGCAGCTAGCGTTTTGTTTGGCGCTAATACCATAGTAGGACGATTTAGGTTAGCTATCACATTGGCAATAGTGAAGGTTTTACCTGATCCGGTTACCCCTAATAAGGTTTGGTGAGCAAGTCCATCTTCTAACCCTTCACATAATGAAGCGATAGCAGTAGGTTGATCACCACCGGGTTTAAATTCTGAATGCAGTTTAAAAACTTTGCTCATATTCTTATCTCCTCGCAGACACTCCTTATGATACTGGATAAAAATCCAGCTTCAATCTCTATCTTACAAAAAATAATCTGAATAACGGATTTAAGTTATCCCCAGATTTTAATCAAAAAGTTTTTTAAAAAATCAACCCCTTATTTTAGGGATAAATCACTGAGAGTAAGTTGACGCTTTCGCACTATTGATTTTATTTAACTTATTAATAATAAACAATAAAAAATAAAAGTTGAGAATAACACCAATCTTTAGCAATGCCTTGTATTCTCTATATTTGGCGTATTTTTATTATGGTAATACACAAGGTTATCCACAGGAATAGTGGATAACTGAACAAAGTGCTTATACCACGGTAGGTTACAGCTTTTTTTCTTATTAAAAATAACCCTAATATTTAGCAAAAAAATAATTTTTTTATTTTTTTATACATGAAAATAAGCTGTTAAAATTGACTCAATGATGATGTATCAATGTGATTTGAGATAAGAGAGATCAAGATAAGAGGTAAAATTATGTTGTTTAACGTCTTGTGTTAAATAAGGAATTTTACCTAAAAGTGGTGCTTTAATATGCGCCATTAAAGTAGCTAAATACTGCTGTTGATACCGCCCGGCAGGCTCTACTTCATTTGCTACCCAACCCGCTAAAGTCAACCCTGATTGCCAAATAGCTTGTTGCGTTAATAATGCATGATTAATACAACCTAATTTAATACCCACCGTTAAAATAACGGGTAATTTTTCTTCAATCACCCAATCTGCAAAGAATTGGTTTGCTGATAGTGGCGTAAACCATCCCCCAGCACCTTCAACTAATACCCAATCTGCGCGTTGTTGCAGATAAGATAACCCCTTGGACATAACCTGAAAATCAATAGGTTGTTTTGTCTCTTCGCTCACAATATGAGGTGATGTGGGGGTTTCAAAGCAATAGGGATTCACTTGTTGATAAGCCAAAGGGACACTACTAAACTGTTGTAACGTTAATGCATCACTATTACGTAAACCTTCAGGTAACCATTCGCTACCAGATGCGACAGGTTTATAACCCGCCGTTTGATATCCTTGTTGTGTAGCACATTGTAATAATGCACTACTTACGACGGTTTTACCGACTTCGGTATCTGTTCCTGTTAAAAACCATGTTTTAGCCATGAGAAATCTTTCCTATAACGAGTTCATAAGTAAGTAAATATTTACCAGAGTCTGTTTTGCGCCAAACTTGCTCTAATTGACGCAGTTTTTGGCGTGTCATTAATCCTTTTGGCCGTTCTCCTTGTACAAAATTCGCGCCTACCCCTTTTAATGAGGCAAAAAGCTCAGGCAATGATGCATATTGTTCTGTCACCTTTTCAGTCACAAATTGATATTGAAAACCACTACAGGCTTGTTCAATCTGTTGGTAAGAGAGGAACGGGTTAACATGTTGGTGGTTATCAAGAAACTGCCAAGCATCTCGTACCTCTTGTAACGTTGATGTTGCTAACGTAGAAAAATAGAGCGCCCCTTGTGGATTGACGACACTCATTAAGCTATTTACCGCAATGGCAAGATCATCACACCACTGCATAGCTAAATTGCTAAAAACGATATCTATGCTGTGGGGGGTGATCGCACAGTGCTCAATATCACTTTGTAAATAACAATTAGCCCGTTGTTGTTGTCTCGCCACTTGTAACATGGCATGAGATAAATCAAGTGCGATAACAAACCGTCCTTGTTGTCGCCATTTTTGACTGAAATACCCAGTGCCACACCCCGCATCTAGCACCCTATCCCCAGCTTGGTGGCGAGCTAAATACATCAATTTATCGCCACTATAACGTTGAATAGAGGCATGATGATCATAATGGCTAGCCGCTTTACTAAAACACTGGGCTATCTGCTGTTTATCTGTTTTGATTGAAGAAACCATGAAGGAGCTCGATTAACATCGCAATGTCGGAAATTTGGTGACGAGTCGTTAAAGTAATGCGTAAACGTGCGCTGTGAGGGGGTACAGTCGGTGGAAAGATCGCTTTTACCCAGAAACCTTCACGTTGTAAATAGTCTGAAAGTTGTTGACAGCGTAGTTCATCACCAATAATTAGCGGTTGAATGGCTGTTTGTGAAGGTAATAATGTGGCAGGAAGTGATGAGACACCTTGACGGAAAAAGCTAATAAGTTGTTGAAGATATTCTCGTCCTTCATCATCTTGTTTAATAACTTTTAACGCTGCATGTAAAGCAACGGCTTGTGCAGGGGGCATTGAGGTACTGTAAATTAAGTGACGTGAATATTGTTCGAAAAACTCAGCAGTCGCCTTATTACACAGTACAGCCGCACCACTAATACCAAAGGCTTTACCAAAAGTCGCTATTAATAACTCAGGTTTAATCCCTGCTTCATGGCAACTCCCTTTACCTTCTTTACCTAACACGCCAATACCATGCGCATCATCAACCATTAACCACGCCTGATGCTGTTGACTTATTTCTGCCATAGCCGCTAATGGCGCTTTATCACCATCCATGCTAAAAACCCCTTCTGTCACGACTAAGCTTTTATTCGCAGAGGTTTTATGAAGTCGCTGAGATAGAGATGGCGCAGAATTATGCAAAAAGCGCCATAAACTCGCCGGTGATAAGATAGCCGCTTCCATTAATGAAGCATGACAAAGTTTATCGGCAATGATGGCATCTTCTTTTTCAAGTAATGTCGCAATAACACCTTGATTAGCACTATAACCTGAAGAAAATAATAGCGCATGATCGTACCCTAACCAGTCAGCGAGTTGTTGCTCTAACTGCTGATGGGCCTGTGTAAAACCGGTAATATGACCCGATCCCCCACTCCCTATACCATATTCATTCGCACCACGTTGCCACGCTTGAATAACATCAGGATGTTGGCTTATCCCTAAATAATCGTTACCAGAAAAATTAACATATTTATCACCAGACAGTGTGGTTAAATAGCGTCCATTACTATGCTGGATCACCTGTCTTTTTCGCCATAATGGCGTATTTCTACGCTCATTAAGTCGCTTATCTAGATAGTTTTGCCAACTCATTACAGTGCCGCGTTATAAAATTGTTCGGTGTCTTTTTCAGCAACAGCTTGTAGCAACGCGTCTTCTTGTTGCTGATCGCCCATCGAGACAGATAATCTTTCAGGATTTAAACCAAGCTTACGGAATAATTGGTGATCTTTATCTTCAGTGGGATTCGTGGTCGTTAATAATTTGCAACCATAAAAAATGGAGTTTGCGCCAGCCATAAAACAGAATGCTTGCGTTTGTTCACTCATTTGTTCACGCCCTGCTGAAAGTCGCACATAAGAGCGAGGCATCATAATACGAGCAACAGCAATAGTCCGAATAAAATCAAAGGGATCGACATCTTCATTATCAGCCAGTGGCGTACCTTTAATTTTGGCTAACATATTGATAGGTACACTTTCCGGCGGTTGCGGTAAGTTAGCTAATTGCACTAACATAGCGGCCCTATCTTTGACCTCTTCCCCTAAACCTAAAATGCCTCCAGAGCACACTTTAATGCCAGCATTACGTACTTTATCTAAGGTATCTAAACGGTCTTGATATGTCCGGGTGGTAATAATGCTGCCATAAAACTCAGGTGATGTATCAAGATTATGGTTATAAAAATCCAGTCCAGCTTGTGCTAAGCGTGAGGCTTGTGAATCATCAAGCTTACCCAATGTCATACAGGTTTCCATACCTAGCGCTTTCACTTCTTTGACCATCTGCTCAAGATAAGGCATATCACGCTCATGTGGATTACGCCAAGCCGCGCCCATACAAAAACGGGTTGAACCTGCTGCTTTTGCTTTTTTGGCTGATTCAATCACTTGTTGTACTTCCATTAAGCGCTCTTTTTCTAACCCTGTTTTATAGCGCGCACTTTGGGCACAATATTTACAATCTTCAGGACAAGCGCCTGTTTTTATCGACAGTAAGGTGCTGACTTGAATTTGTGAAGGATCAAAATGTTGACGATGCACTTGTTGCGCTTGAAAAACCAAATCTAAAAATGGCATATCAAACAGTGCCCTAGCTTCTTTTAATGTCCAACGTTTTAACGTACTCACAATACATTCTCCTGTTCAAAAGTGATTGCCAGTTTAAATAATAGGGTTATCATGTCAACTAAAATTGATCACACTAGGTTTACATGATTAACTGGAAAGTAAAATGACACCCGATGATATTGCTTTTGATTTACGCCATATTTGGCACCCTTATACCTCGATGAGTAACCCATTACCGGCTTATCCAATCGTAAGTGCAAAAGGGGTTGAACTCACTTTAGCGAATGGCAAACAATTAATTGATGGTATGTCTTCATGGTGGGCTGCGATCCACGGCTATAACCACCCTGAACTCAATACGGCGGTAACAGAACAACTAGCAGCAATGTCCCATGTGATGTTTGGCGGTATCACCCATCCCCCAGCGGTTGCTCTATGTCGAAAACTATTGGCTATCACTCCCGCACCACTAGAGTGTATTTTCCTCGCTGATTCAGGCTCTGTAGCGGTTGAAGTGGCGATAAAAATGGCATTGCAATATTGGCAGGCAAAAGGTGAAAAACGCCAGCGCATTGTGGCATTAAAACGCGGTTATCATGGTGATACTTTTGGCGCGATGTCGGTGTGTGATCCTGACAATTCGATGCATAGTCTCTACAAAGGCTACCTGCCGAATCATCTGTTTGTCGAAGCGCCAAAAACCGGATTTTATCAACCGTGGGACGCTACTGATATAGACGCTTTACGCACCACATTAGCGCAACATCATCAACATATTGCCGCTGTGATGCTAGAGCCAATCGTCCAAGGGGCTGGTGGTATGCGCATATACCACCCAGAGTATTTAACACAAGCTCGAGCGTTATGTGATGAATTTAATGTGTTATTAATTGCCGATGAAATCGCCACTGGATTTGGCAGAACCGGTAAATTATTTGCTTGTGAACACGCGGGGATCTCCCCCGATATTATGTGTGTAGGTAAAGCATTAACAGGTGGTTATATGACGCTATCTGCCACGTTAACTACACGCCATATTGCCGATACTATCAGCCAAGGTGATGCAGGTTGCTTTATGCATGGCCCTACCTATATGGGGAATCCTCTTGCCTGTGCGGTGGCGAATGCTAGTTTATCGCTATTAGAACAAGGTCACTGGGTTAATCAAGTCGCCCAAATTGAAGCTCAACTTAAAACCGAATTATTACCCTTAAAGCAAGCAAAAAGCGTTAAAGATGTGCGGGTACTTGGTGCTATTGGTGTCGTAGAAATGGTTGAGCCAGTCAATATGGCTAAACTACAGAAATACTTTGTCGATGAAGGGGTTTGGATACGGCCTTTTGGCCAACTGATTTATATTATGCCTCCTTATATTATATCACCTGAAAAGCTCACTAAACTCACTCAAGCAATTGAGAAAGCGGTTAATCTTACCAATTAATTATTTTGTTTTAATATCTCTAGCGGCATCATCTACCGCTAGAGAGCAAGCAATACTTATTTGGTGACTACAGTGACCCACATCGCCCCTTTTCCGACTGGGTAACAAGCTAATTCCGTTAATGCGCCGGTTTGCCTATCAATACGAGAAACAGAGACAAAATCAGATTTCTGACCGCAAGAAATGAGATAATTTCCTGTATTATCAATATTAAAACCGCGTGGTTGTGTCTGTGTTGTATAATGACCTACAGGTTGTAGATGATCCCCTGCTTCTGAAACTGCCATTACACTAATCAAGCTTTCCGAACGTTCACTGGCATAGAGGAAACGACCGTCTGGGGTAATATGGATATCAGCGGCCCAACGTGTGCTATTGAAAGTTTCTGGCACAATATCGATGGTTTGCATTAAACGATAAAGATCACCCATACGGCGATAAACATTGATTGTTGCATCTAATTCATTAAGGCAATAAAACACTTCGCCATTAGGATTGAACGCTAAATGACGCGGCCCTGCATTTATTGCTGTGGTTAACTCTTCGCTACGTGCTTCACTTAAATGTCCCTCTTCTGAAAGATTAAATAGACGAATATGAGCTTCACCTAAACAGGGAACAATAAGCTGCTTGTTATGCCAATCAATATTAGAAGAGTGTGGTTTATTTAATCCTTCAATAAGTTGTATCGGCGCTTGAGCAATACCTTGTTGATTAATCGGCAATACCGCTAAGTTACCTTGGTGATAAGAAGGAACAAACAAAAAGCGTTCTGTTTTATCCAAGCACAGATGAACTGGTGCACTTGGAATTGCCGTTATTGCTTTTTGTTCTAACTGGCCATCAGGTGCGATTTCAAAGGTCACCACACTAAAATGAGGACGAATGCCAACATAAAGATGTTTTCCATCTGCACTAGCCACCATAGGTTGAACTTGTCCTGCAACCTCAACAACCTGTAGTAGATTCATCTCTCCCGCGTTATTTAATGTATACGCATGGATTTGATGACTCTCTGGACTTGCTACGTAGACTACCTGTTTCATCCTTTCTCCTTAAAATCGATTACCTATTGATTTGTAAAGAATAATAACTTAACCAACTGATACCTGTCACGATTAAGCTAGTTTATCTTTGCTAGGTTAACGTGTAACATCAGCATCATTGCATCTTTATACTATCAAGGGGCTTATTATGTCGTACCGCGTTATTGCACTGGATCTTGATGGCACATTGCTTGATGACCAAAAACGTATCCTACCGGGATCTTTAACTGCTCTTAATCTTGCCAGAAAAGCGGGCGTTAAAGTACTCATTGTAACAGGTCGTCACCATGTTGCTATTCATCCATTCTATCAAGCGCTAGATCTTGATACACCCGCTATCTGTTGTAATGGTACTTATCTTTACGACTACCTCGGTAAAAAAGTGCTTGAATCTGATCCTTTAACCCCCGAAGAAACACGCGCGGTACTCGACTTGGTTAAACAAACCGATGTGCATCATTTAGTCTATGCAGATGATGCAATGATGTATGATCAACTTACCGCTGCCGTACAGCGTACACTTAATTGGGCTGATACTCTTCCTATGGCACAACGCCCTAATTTAGTCAAAGTAGATGATTTTTACCAAGCAATGCATCATGTTGATTCTATCTGGAAAATAGCGACCACAACCCCCAATCACGATGAGTTACGTGCTTTAATCGAACAAGTAGAACAACAAGTCGGCTTAGAGTGTGAATGGTCTTGGGTCGATCAAGTTGATATCGCCAAGAAAGGTAATAGCAAAGGTCGCCGTTTACAGCGTTGGGTTGAAGCCAATGGCATGAAGATGAGTGATGTTATGGCATTTGGTGATAACTTCAATGACTTAAGTATGTTAGAGCACGTTGGTTTAGGTGTTGCTATGGGCAACGCATCAGATGAGGTCAAAGCACGCGCTAAACTGGTGACTAAAAATAATAATCAGCCCGGTATTGCAGAGACTATTCATAAATATATTTTGTCTTAACTACTTGCTATTCAAACAACAAAGCCTCATCTATGACGAGGCTTTATTTTTATAAATCAATAAAATAAATTAAAGATGGCGACTTAGTGAAATACTTTTTATTTGCGCATAAAGCCACTGCCCTTCTTGAATATTGAGTTCATCTCTCGCCCAAGGGGTGATCCGCGCCCATAAATAATTGCCATCATTAACCAGTTTCACATCTACCTGATCATCATGTTTGATCATTTCGACCACTTTCATATGTAATATATTACGGATACTACTATTTGATGGGCGAGTGGTAGTTAACGATACATCTGAAGCATCAATACGAACGCGCACATCGCGACCTATTTTTGCCTCTATTTGTGGCAACCACAGTACTTGATTACCAAAGGCAGTCGCCGTCATCGCATAATGGCTATGATGTTCAACGACCATAACATTTGCAACACTGCTTAACGTCTCTTTTTGTAACCAAGGGCGTAATGCGCTACTGGCCCAAACATCTTCTAACTTACCCATTGCCTTAATTTTTCCGGCATCCATAACAATCACATTATCAGCAAGTCGAATAATCTCATCTAGACTATGGCTCACATACAAAATAGGTATTTGTACATCTTGTGAAAGTTTTTCTAAATAGGGTAATAATTCACGCTTGCGGGGTAAATCAAGAGAGGCCAATGGTTCATCCATTAGCATAATATCGGGTGCAGTTAATAATGCACGTCCAATAGCCACACGTTGTTTTTCACCACCAGATAGCGTAATAGGAAAACGCGAAAGTAGATGTTCGATACCTAATAGATAAATAATTCTATCAAACTGTACTTTCATTGTTGGTGACATACCGTAAAGTAAATTTCCTTTTACGGTATAATGAGGAAATAGTCGTGCATCTTGAAATACATAGCCTACTTTGCGCTTTTCGGGTGGCAGATAAATTTTCTTCTCAATATCCACCAATGTGTAATTATTTAACACAATATGTCCTGAATCAGGTTTGGTTAAACCACCAATCACATTAATGAGCGACGTTTTACCTGCGCCAGATAAGCCAAATACCGCCGTGATACTTTCTGTTGGTAATTGAGTATTCACTTCCAGACACAAAGAGCCCAGTGTCTGTTTAAAATTCATCTCTAGCATACGCCCCCCAATCTTTTACGACCCCAACGAGTTAGCCACTCTGAAGCCATTAAAGAGACGAGCGCCAAAATAATTGCAATGACACATAAACGGGCGGCATCCATTTCTGCCCCCGGTGTTTCAATTAACGTATACATAGCCAAAGGGATCGTTCTGGTTTCCCCTGGAATATTGGAGACGAAAGTGATTGTGGCGCCAAATTCACCTAATGAGCGAGCAAAGGCCAATACGATCCCCGCAATAATGCCAGGCATAGATAATGGTAACGTTATAGTAAAAAAGACACGTAATGGTGATGCGCCTAATGTTCTTGCCGCTTGTTCCATACGTTGGTCGACAGCTTCTAGTGCTAGTCTAATTGCTCTTACCATCAGTGGAAATGCCACAACAGCTGAGGCAAGTGCCGCCCCTCGCCAACTGAAGGTAAAACTAAATCCAAACCAATTATATAGCCATTCACCAATAAATCCGCGTCTCCCCATGCTAATTAATAATAGATAACCAACAACAACGGGAGGTAAAACTAAAGGTAAATGAATAATGCTATCAAGCAATGATTTACCGGGAAAACGAACCCTAACTAACAGCCAAGCCATCAATATACCAAAAGGAAGACTAATTATTACTGCAATTGTCGATACCTTAAGGCTTAAAAGAATCGCTTGCCATTCGTATTCACTTAACATCTCCAAAAGTATAATTCCTAAAGTGGGCTAAAGCCGTATTTCTTAAATATTTCTGCGGCTTGAGGTGTTTTTAGATAGTCATAAAAATCACGAACAGCTTTATTATCCTGTCCTTTTACAACTGCCATTGGATACTCAACAGGTTTGTGACTATCAGTTGGGAATACCCCAACCACTTTCACTTTGTCACTGGCAACAGCATCAGAGCCATAGACAATACCTAATGGTGCTTCATCTCGTTCAACTAATGCCATGCCGCTACGAACATTATTAGTGCGCGCCATTTCCGGACTCACCACATCCCATGCACCTAAATATTCTAATGACTCTTTAGCATAGATACCAACAGGTACATGATCTGGATCACCCACAGCTAATTTTCCACCATTAAGTAAGGATTTCCATTTAGTATCCTTATTAATAACAACATTGTTTAATTTGCTATCTTTAGGGGCAATTAACACTAAGTCGTTACCTAATAATGTATGTCGTGAATCAGTCACCATTAAATTCTTATTAATAACATAATCCATCCACTGCTGATCGGCAGAAATAAATAGATTTGCAGGTGCTCCTTGCTCAATTTGGCGAGCAAGTGTTGAAGAGGATGCATAAGAAGCAACGACATCCGCTTGTTTTTCCTGTTTATATTGTGCCGAAATTTCATTAAGCGCATTAGTGAGAGAAGCCGCCGCAAATACCGTTATTTTTTCCGATGCCATACTTTGGCTCACTAAAGCAAAAGAGATAATCGCACCAGCCAGTAACTTACCTGATAATTTTTTCATGTTGAGTTCCACTTAAATAGGACAATAACCACGCTGTATATATCAAGATACAACGTAAAATGAAAGGATAAGTTGATTAAAATTGGTTATATATCAATAAATATAGCGATAAATAGGGAGACAAAAATGGCGATAGCAATGGAGATAGAAATGCAGTCAACAACGGGACAACTTGAAATTAAATAGCTAACAGCTAAATACTCTAAATAATTCAAGCTGTAGCTAGGCGACAAGTGAATGAGTCGCTAGGAGCATACATAAGTATGTGACTAGTGCGAATGAACGCAGTCAACAACGCTACAACTTGAAGTTAAATAGCTAAATACTAAATACTCTAAATAATTCAAGCTGTAGCTAGGCGACAAGTGAATGAGTCGCTAGGAGCATACATCAGTATATGACTAGTGCGAATGAACGCAGTCAACAACGCTACAACTTGAAGTATGACGAGTATTTGAGGAGTATTTGAGGAGTATTTTAGGAGTATTAAAAACAGCCCTTCACAATAAAGGGCTGTTCTAAATAGAGGGGTAATTATGCTTTTTTATCAGCCTTTGACTGACTAGGTGAAATTAAGTTAAAAATCTCGCCTAAACCATAAATAATGCCCATGATAAGTACCATCACAACAGGTACCATCAAGAGAGCGAACCCTAAACTTTTCAATAATTCAAACATGATAACCTCTTTATCATGGTATATTCGGAAAGCCAGAGTTGGCATTTCTTCACGAATAACGAATAATAACGCTATAGTTGTATCTATTCTAGAGAATTATCGTTTTGTGTCGGCACAAAAAATGCGATAAACAGACAAACCAGAAGAAGCCTATCATTATGCAAGCAGAAATATTACTGACACTGAAACTTCAAGATAAGCTCTTTGCTGATCCACGCCGTGTTGCGCTGTTAAAACAAATTAAAGCAACAGGCTCAATTAGCCAAGGGGCGAAAATGGCGGGCATTAGTTATAAAAGTGCTTGGGACGCCATCAATGAAATGAATCAACTGGCTGACGAACTCCTTGTTGATAGAGCAACTGGCGGTAAAGGGGGGGGAGGCGCCACACTGACTCATTATTGTGAACGCTTACTACAACTTTATGATCTACTAGGACAAATTCAACAAAAAGCCTTTGATGTATTAAAAGACGATTCATTACCTTTAGACAGCCTTTTAGCGGCTATTTCACGTTTTTCGTTACAGACCAGTGCCAGAAACCAATTTTTTGGCACCATTATTGAACGCGATCACTTACAAGTACAACAACATGTTAATGTTCAGCTTGCTGATCAAAAAACGGTTATTCGCGCGGCGTTAACTGAAAAAAGCGCCGATCGTCTAAATCTTAAAGAAGGCAAAGAAGTACTGGTTTTAATTAAAGCGCCATGGGTCAATATAGAAAAAGGCGCCTCTGTAGCACAACAATATGACAATGCGCTATCAGGCACCCTAACCCAAATTGAAACGGGCAATGAAAATAGCGAATTAGTGGTAACGTTAGAAGGTGGACTAGAAGTGTGTGCGACTTGTTCTAACCAGCATGTTACACAACAAAAGCTACATATTAATGATACCGTAACAGCGTTATTTAATGCCGATCAGGTGATTATCGCTACATTATGTTAATTATTAGCATGATGGCTTTTGAGTAAAAATAACACCATCACTTAATTGATATTTTAAAAATTATATTAAGTGATGGTTTTTCGACTAATACAACGTGTAAAAGCTTTTTTTATTGATGCAATTAATACTTTGCCAATACAATGGATTTTTAACGTTATAATTGTATTGTTATATATAATTTATTAATCTAATATTCCATCCATAAACTATCATTTAATTATCTCACTATTTGATAAAGCAATAATCTCTTTCATATAACGATGATATTGTTTCCCCTTTTTCATAATAGCATAATCTTTAATTGATAAAATATCCGTATGGTTAATAGAATTATTTAACCTCGACACTTCAATAAAAATAACATCCTTGCTATTAATTAAGTAAGTATAAACATCCTCTAATTGTTCTATCATATGATATAAACAACATGCTGATTTCAATGATGGAAATACTTTTTTGAGGTACGGAATGATAATTTTATTTTCTGAATCCTTAAATTTTAAAAAAGCTTCATTTGTCATCACTTTATTTCCCCAGGGGTAGTAGTTATTAAATTTCCATTTTTATCTGTGAGCATAGTAATTATGTTAGTTGGCTGTTTACTAAATTTATCAATTCCTATATTTTTATCAAGCTGAATCACTCTTTCATACAAAATATCAATACTATTGGTGTTTTTATTATATGATTCTCTCGTTTTATTAATAGGAATCTTAATGACAGCAGGACTTAATAATATATCTTTAATTTCCTGTTCACTAAGCGTAAATTGGCTAGCATTTTGCGCTCCTGAAAAATGACGTTTTTGTACATGCAACCAACCTGATTCAACATCTCCCACTTTAATATTAATCCTAGATTGAACAATAGGATGTTCTAATTCATTTTTAAAAACTACGGTTTTGGCTCCATTAGATACTTTATATCCATTCGTAGTTACTCCTGAATATATTATAAACTCCCCGTTATTGATTATTTCAATAGCTTTTTTGTTGGTAGTTATTAATAATTTTTCTTGTTCTACTATCGGTTTTATAGCAGTTATATTTAATTTTCCTGAAGTCATTAAAGACTTTGAACTATTAGCTAACATGCTAGAGAAAGCTTTAGCACTTTCTTCTGAACTAGCTAATACTTTATAACCAGTACCAACGGTGACACCAGCGATTGCAGCTTCTGGAGCTGATATCCCAGCAATATTAATACCTAGCTGATTAGCACAATAAACCCAATTAGCTTTACATGTACTAAATGCAGCTTGCGTAATAGCAATAAGTTCTGGTGTTGCTGCAATAACAGTGTGACCACCAATAATGCTCGCACTTCCTCCTAAACCAAGAGCAATCGCAATCATCCCTGCATTTTGTCGATTTACAACTCTTTCTGCTGCTGCAACATCACCTTTTGACGCTGCAATTATGTCCTTATTATTTTCTAGTGCTAGCTTTGAAAGCATATGTTCGCTGTAATTATGTCGATAAACTAACTCCGCAGAATTAGCCGCAGAAAATACGCCCTCAGGCTTACGAGTCACAATAGCGCCTGTCAGTGCACCAATTAATTTAGTGAGCTGTGTTTTTCCTTCATTGCCATGTAGTGCCTCTTGAATTAATGCAACTTGTCTGTCAGTTTCATTTAAATAACTAGGCTCAAATAATTTACTTTGTAGCGATATTGCCGCTATTTCTGCTGCCAAGGCGCCGGCTACTGCACCTGTTACACTGCCTCCTGCAATTTCAGCACTCACTCCTGCAACAACAGAATGGCTTAAAACCTTTCCTGCATGCCCTAATATCGCACCGTTATCACCAATGAGATTGGCACCTTCAGCGTGAAATTGACTGCCGATATGGCTTAATAGCGCAGTTTTAAAATTATCAATAAAACTGCCACCTTGAATGGCTGTGCCCAGTGTAGAACTCACTACTGACTGTGAGGCAACGCGTTGAGCAACTTGAGTCCATGTGGCATTATCCGTCGCAAGCAACTTGCCTGTTGTCGGTAATGTTCCCCCCTGTATTGCTTGATCCCAACCCATAAATTGGTCAAGACCTTGCAAGGCGCCTGCAACGGCCATACTGGTGACAATGGATTTCACCGTATCACTGCGACTTAAGGCGCCAAATGTTTTAGAAATATTGCCTTGATTTTCGGCTAAAGAGACCGCAGCTTGCGAAACTAAAGAAGCAAAACCGGCTTGTGCCGCAACTGATGCCGTTGACGCAACCCCCGCAGAGGCTCCTGCAGCAATAGTGGCATTACTTGCCATTCCTCCTATTGAGGCAGCTGTTGCCGTACCATAAGTTGCAACCCCTACCGCGATGGCAATAACCGCACCAACAACTGGATTTAACTGCTGGGTTTTATCATCCCAACTGGAATAAGTGTCTTTCACTAAATTCCAATTAATATTTTCTTGACGTTGGAGCGCATTAAGCCAAGCATATTCTGGTGTGTTACTTAAGGCAGTTAATGCCTGCTCTAAAGATTGCTCTTTTTTGGCTTTAATATCTGCAGATATGCCTTTTGGCGCATCGATAGTCAGCTTTCCGCCAATATAGAGTTCAGGTAATAGCCATGTTCCCTTGGTGTATCCCTGATTACGTTGAGTGATATATATATCTTTTGAACGAGTAATAACTTGTTTAAAAGCAGTATCTTTCACCGCTTTAAAATTAATGCCTCCTGTTTTACTGGTTAATTTGGCATTCTTTGCTGTCTCTAATTTGCTTGCTTCTAAAGTGATATCATCTTTAGCAATTAAATTAATATCGTCATTAGCAATAAACTCGGTAACTTTATTCGTTGTGTTATTAAATGTTTTGGTATATTTCTTTTTAGTCGCACACAGTGTCCACCAATTACATTTTTTCTTTTCTTCTTCATAGTAACTGGATTCTTCCATTGCCTGTGCATAAAGAAATCCACCTTTAGCAGCAATATCCATCTTTTTATTAGCAGCCAATTGAGAGGCCTGAAATAAAATACTGCCCTCAGATAATAGTGTTAGATGATTACCGCTATTAATTTCAGTACTGACTTGTTTACGAAGTTCTTCTAACTCTGAATCCGACTCTTTACGAAAATGTGTTCTTACTGATCCCAATTGGATATTGCCACCACTGGAAATAGCAATATCCCCCTCTGATTTAAGTGAACTTCCTTCTGTTGTGAGTGAGCCTGATGATGCAATAGAAATACCTTTATTTCCCATAATGGATGTGGTGGTATATTGAATGTCTTGCGCATCTTCGTGGGGATCTTCGATGGCGGAATAAGCATTTGCACCCAGTTTTATATTTCTACCCGCTAATACAATAACTTTATCTTTTGAATTTAATACTGTTGAACTTAAATCAATATCACGCGCAGCATTTAAAATAAGGTTATTATCTGAAAATAATTTAGATTGTAGTTTGGGGTAATGAATATCACTGAAAAAAGGAGCGGCTTCTTTTATTAATTTGGAGGCAAGAAAAATATCTTGTCCTGCATTAAAAGTTATTTCTTTGTTACTATAATATTTTATTCCCTGACTAACAATATCTTTGCCAGCCATCAAGCTTATATTATTCTTACTTTTCCAAAGCCCCATATTAAATAAAAACGCTGAAATATATTGTTCATATCTAAAATTTGGCATTAGATTGAAAAATAAAGACTCATCGCGTTTTATTTTAATATTCTCTAATGCTGATAAACTTTTTTCATTTGATTCATTAATTATTACATTTGAAATGTAAATGTTTTTACCTGAATAAAAGTCTATTTTTTCAGACACATCAATAAATGGTGCCTTAATGCTATTCAGAGTATAAGAGGCTATAGGGCTAAATGAATAATTAATATCTCCATTCTTAGTTATGATGGAAAAATGCTTTGCCGTTACATCTATATTTTCAGAATTAACATTATCAATTGCTGTTAAATTTACAATATCACCAGATAATAAATTTGAATTACTTATATTTATATTTTTATTAGCAATGACAGATAACGAGTTACTTGATTTTAAATTTAATGAGATATTTAAATTATTAGCATTTAATAGTATATTTTTAGCTAATATAGTACTTTCAAAATCAGATATTCTTCTATACTTTTTAATTTCTTTTTCTAAAAATGGAAATTTACGTTCTAACGCTATACTATCTTTAAAATCTAAAACTAAATTATTACCTGCTTTTATCATATATTCAGAAGCACTATCTACAATAAATTCATAATGACTTCCAGTTTTAGTAAAGGGAATAAAATGAACTATTTTTTGAAATTTTGTTTCATCAATATTATATTTGTTTACATCATCTCGATAAAAAATATGAGCATTATCATGAGAATAAAGATCCCATTTATTAAGGTGTCCAAACCGATAATAGTATACTTTTGCATTGTTTCCCGTTGCGATAAGATCATTAGTTGCAAAAATATCAGATTGGGTATTAAAAAACTCGTTAGATTGTATATATAAATTTTTACCAGAATAAATAACACTAGGAACATACTTTTTATTCTTTTCAAATAATGAGCGTTCTACATTAACACCTCCATTATTTTTTAAATCTAATAGATCAAACCACTTTTTATCAGAGAGTTCTTTTAATTCAGCAAGTAAAATAATTATAAGGAAATTATTCGTAGGGCTATTGTAAGGATGAAGAAAATGAGTACCTATATTTATAGACGATGTAGAATCAGGCTCTTGCTTTATTTCTTTAAATAAAGGAGTAATAGATTCATTAACCAATTTCTTGGTTCTAATAATCAAATCACCCTGTTCTGTTTTTATGGTGGCTGATTGATTTTCAATTAAACTACTTGGTTCACCCTGTGCATTTTTTTGTATCCATAAATTATCTTTTGCTTGAATAAGCGCTTTTTCACCTTTATTAGTGAATTTATCTACGAATAAACGCATATCCTTTTCTGCGATAATATCACTATGATTCGTTAGCGTATTAGTTGCTAATGTAATATCTCTTTGCGCTTTTAAGCTGGCATTACTATTCATTTGTAGCGCTTTGCTACTAACATTAATATCTTGCTCAGATTGAATATTGCCATTAAAGGTAATTTTGCCATCAACTGTTAAATTGATACTATTTTGTTTTGTTTGAATATCAGTTAAATTAACACCGACCCCTTTTTCTGTGCTAACTAAGCGTATTTGATTGGCATACATTCCACCCAATGCTTTTGTATCAATAGCGACGGTCGGTTTTACACCTTCTCCATTAATGCTATTTACTGTCCCTTTGCCGAAATCAATATGGTTATTCCCTTGCATTAAAGAGAGATTTTTAGCATTTATCTTTCCATTTATTTCAATACTACGACTAATAATATCGGCATAATTTTGCAAATCGGCATTCATACCTTGCTTACCAATAACAATACTGCCTTTTTTTACTTCTAGTGCCGAATAGATACCTTGAGGGCTAAATTGAGGCTTTCCTGTCGTGAGAGTAATTGATGGAGTATTAATAAATGAGCAACCATCACAACTAATTCCATTAGGATTAGCAATTAAAACATCCGCTTGTTGCCCTGCAACTTCTAATTTACCTAATAACTGTGAACGACTATTACCGACAACTTCATTAATAATTAAATTAGCCGTATTACCTTTTAAATTTTTATTAGCAGATATTTTTTTTGCCAATTGACTATTGGCATCAACTTGCGAATTATTAAGTACTGCCCCCTGTTTATTAACATTAAAGACATTAAACCTATTATGAGAAACACCACTGTCATTAGGTGTTGCTATATTAATAATAGGAATATTATTTTGCTGATTTATTGTTATCGTTTTATCAGATGAAGTAATGACAGAGCCCCAAGCAGGATGCAATGGGTAAATAGCGGTTAAATAAATAACACAATAGCTTATTAAACGCTGTTTTCGCGAAATATCCTTTTTATGCATAAAAAACTTCCTTATTTAAAGAGCAAAAGAAATTGACCAAGATAAAGACCATTGGTTAGCATTTGACCACTTTGGATAAATGAATGGTTTGTTTATCAATAGTTGTGAAGAAAAAGGGGAACGATAAAATGAAAGCCCCATAGCGCCAGCTAATAAAGACTGTTGCTTTGTTTCATATTGATCAGAATAGATAACGCCATAA
This sequence comes from Proteus sp. G2674, assembly GCF_009915195.1. NCBI lineage: Bacteria > Pseudomonadati > Pseudomonadota > Gammaproteobacteria > Enterobacterales > Morganellaceae > Proteus > Proteus sp. G2674. Next base: position 51,759 of record NZ_JAABLS010000025.1, on the reverse strand, counting down.
TCAACAGCCGTAATAAAACGCCATTGACCTAAAAATGAATTTATCCATGGTGTATTAATTTCATTACGCCAATAAAGTCCTCTATTGGCACTAAGCTTATTTTGTTTAGCACCACGAACCGCATTTAATCCATCTATGGTTATTTTTTCCACACTATAAAGATTATCAGATGTATATTGACCATAAAAAGACGTAATATAGGAGATAGAGTAAGGAAATAAATATTGATAATGTATATTTAGACTCAATTTTCTATAGTGACTTCGGGGTGAGTTTTCAGCAATATAATCAGGTGATGCCCCAAAAAAAGACAACCCAATTTCTGCTGATGGATTAATAGATAAATAACCTGATGTCAGATTAAAATGATATTGAGGGGCTAATGATAATGATGTTAATGTTGGGCTATTGATTAATATCGGCTGTTTGGCTAATTCCGTTCTTACTTTTTTATGTTTTAATATGCCTTTTAATATTATCTTCTTCTTACTATCCCGATAAAGTAAACGACTAATATCAACTTGCTGATTAGTATTTATACTTTTATAGATATATTGATTACTATAACTTTTAATAAAATGAGAAGAACGGTTATAAGATAACTGATATTGATAAAACCAATAGCCATAGGGAATGTTTATACTCGCTGTATAGCCTCTATAATAATGTGAATGTAATAAATCTGTATTACTGTTTAAGGAGAGATCCCACTGCTCTCCAAATCCAAATAACGAATCTATTGTTGTGGTATTCGTCAGTAAAATTTCACCTGTTGCTTTTGAACCTGAATTATCAATAGTAAGTTGATTTCTGAAAGGATGCGTTTTGTTTTTCTTATAAATAAAAATAGTCGAGTATCCTATTCTGTCACTAGGTTGAATATCTAATCTATATTGTGATGTTGTTAATCGATTAAGTTGTTCAAGCCCATGCTCTAACTCACGTAAATTAAGTCGTTTATCTTGATATGAAGGAAATAGAATATCAACCATGGGAGAAGTCATGTTATCAATAAAGATTGATTTTATCTTTCCTTCAATTACGTTAATGGTTAATTGATGATTTGAGAGATCTTGATCGGCAATAAAAGCTTGTGAAGTAATATAGCCTTTTTCAATATACGCATTAGTCATTGATTTAATGATATGTTGCATATCACTTAATGTTAAACATTTATTTATATATTTAGATATTAATTCTTTTTGTGCCTTATTAGTTAATAAACCATTCCTTTCTATTTTTATTTCATTAATTAAGAAGCAATTATTTACATTATTATTTATTTCTGCAAAAGTTATCTTACTTATCGTTAATAAAAATAGCGCCATTAATCCTAATAAATAGTTAACACATTCCCTTTTAATGTTATTCATATAAACGAGTCCTTATGTTTTTATTAAAATAACATAAATAATCTTGCCCATCTTTTATCTTTTTTATTCTCTCTGCACTATTTTTACTTAAGCGATCAGCAACAAATATTGACAAGTTTTAATTAAACCGATATTGGTAAGTATTCTACTTGTAATAAAAACAAGGATAATAATAATGAAGTACTTGCAACTCACAAAAACACAGTTTCGCTTAAGTGATACACTCTGCTTGCATATCGATGATTTAACTATCAATGAAGGAGAAAGTTGGGCATTCGTTGGTAGCAATGGTAGTGGTAAAACGGCACTCGCTAATACATTATGCCAAGAGGGGATTTTATTATCGGGTGAGCTTATTAATAGGTTTACTCGTCCGATTAATCTCTCTTTTGAAAAATTACAAAAAATGATAGAGGAAGAGTGGCTGCGTAACAATACAGACTTATTAAGTGAAGATGAGGATGATACGGGATTAACCGTGGCTCAGGTGATCCAAATGCAGGTAAAAGATAATGATCGCTGCCTATTATTAGCAAAACAATTTGGTATTGATGCACTTTTATCAAGGCGTTTTAAATATCTTTCAACGGGAGAGTCTCGTAAGGTACTGCTTATTCAGTTATTGATGAATAAACCTGATCTATTAATTTTAGATGAGCCTTTTGATGGTTTAGATATTGACTCTCGTCGTACATTAAGTGAGTTACTTTCATCACTACATCAACAAAAGCTAACGATTGTTCTTATTTTAAATCGCTTTAATGATATTCCTGATTTTGTGCAAAATGCTGGCTTATTGATTGACTGTAAACTCGTGGCACAAGGTAAAAAAAGTGATATTTTATCAGACTCAGTAATTGCGCAATTATCTCACAGTGAAACACTTGAAAATCTGATCTTACCCGCCTCAGACTCCGTTGATGCAGTTCCTACCTTACCACCAACGCTTTCCCCTATTATACTTAAGGATGGCGTGGTCAGTTATAATGATAAACCTGTGCTCCATCACTTAACCTGGGAAGTTAAACCACAACAACATTGGCAAATATTAGGTTCTAATGGCGCAGGAAAATCGACCTTATTAAGCTTAATCACAGGAGATCATCCTCAGGGCTATAGCAATGATTTAACACTATTTGGTCGTAAAAGAGGCAGTGGTGAAACCATTTGGGAGATCAAACGCCATATTGGTTATGTTAGTAATGCCTTACATCAAAGCTATCGCGTCTCTTCAAGTGTGAAAAATGTCATTATTTCTGGTTTTCATGACTCTATTGGTATTTATCAAGCCGTTACCGATAAACAGCAAAAATTAGCGGATGAATGGCTAACACTAATTGGTTTAACTGCACTCGCTAACCATCCTTTTCACTCACTTTCATGGGGACAACAGCGTCTAGTATTAATTGTAAGAGCATTGGTTAAACACCCGACATTATTGATCCTCGATGAACCACTACAAGGATTAGATACAACCAATAGACTATTAGTACAGCGCTTTATTGATATCATGATAAGCCATAGCAATACTCAACTACTATTTGTTAGTCATCATCAAGAAGATGCACCTCACTGTATTACCCATCGACTGATTTTTATTAAAGAAGGAGATATCTATCGTTACCAACAACAACCCTGTTAACTAGATATAGGCTATTTTTAAGGTAAGATACATCATCACACTGAAGAAAAGGGTATTTGTTATCGATAGATGGCGATGATTTTAACGATAGATTTATAGAGCATATTTTTTACTGATAATTATCCAGAATCGGCTTTTCGTTTCTTTTCACCGATCCCGTTAAATTAATAGCTTGATCGATTAAGCAAAAGGTGTAATAACTGTGTAATATTTCATCAAACAATCGTCATTTTTGACATAATCCCCCTAGTTTTGTTAGTTATGTTTGGCGTTCTTGTTGATGATCCATATAATGATTGCAGTCCTGATTTTAAACTTATATTAAGAAAGTAATTATAGGAGTCTAAACTATGGCAGTAACTAAGCTTGTGCTAGTTCGACACGGTGAAAGTGTATGGAACAAAGAAAACCGTTTTACAGGCTGGACTGACGTTGAATTGTCAGATAAAGGCCGTAATGAAGCGCAAGAAGCAGGTAAACTGCTGAAGGCTGAAGGTTTTACTTTTGACTACGCATATACTTCTGTACTAAAACGTGCAATCCACACTCTGTGGAACATTCTTGATGAAGTTGATCAACAATGGCTGCCAGTAGAGAAAAGCTGGAAACTAAACGAACGTCACTACGGTGCATTACAAGGCTTAAACAAAGCTGAAACAGCTGAAAAATACGGTGACGAGCAAGTTAAACAATGGCGTCGTGGTTTTGCGGTTACCCCACCAGAGTTAACTAAAGATGATGATCGCTTCCCAGGTAAAGATCCACGTTATGCATCTTTAACTGAAGCAGAACTGCCATTAACAGAAAGCTTAGCGTTAACTATCGACCGTGTAACACCATATTGGGAAGAAGTCATTAAACCTCGCGTTGCTTCAGGTGATAAAGTGATTATTGCCGCTCACGGTAACTCACTGCGCGCTCTGGTTAAATACCTAGACAATATGAGTGAAGAAGAAATTCTTGAACTGAATATCCCAACAGCAGTACCTTTAGTTTACGAATTTGATGAAAATATGAAACCAATCAAACGTTACTACTTAGGTAATGCAGAAGAAATCGCAGCAAAAGCCGCGGCTGTTGCTAACCAAGGTAAAGCAAAATAATTTTACTTTTATTTTGAATTAGATAAAAAAATGCCACTTTTGAGTGGCATTTTTATTAATAAAAACAGACTATTATGATTTATTACGACGAGTAGCGACTGCATCGGCTAATTGGCGTAATAACGTTTCTGTATCATCCCACCCAATACAAGCATCTGTGACACTTTTACCGTATACCAAAGGTTCACCACTTTCTAATGATTGATTGCCCTCTTCTAAATGACTTTCAACCATTACACCAATTAAAGCTTTTTCTCCTGCGCTAATTTGTTGGCAAATATCGGCACCAACCTCCATTTGCTTCTTAAATTGTTTACAGCTATTGGCGTGGCTAAAATCAACCATAACATTTTGGGGTAATCCTGCTTTTTTCAGACCTTCTTTTACGGCAGCAACATGTTCTGCACTGTAATTAGGCTCTTTACCGCCCCGTAAAATAATATGGCAATCTTTATTCCCTGCAGTACGAACTATCGCTGAGTGACCCCATTTAGTTACCGATAAGAAACAGTGTGGAGAGCCTGCAGCATTGATGGCATCAATCGCCACTTTAATTGTGCCATCGGTGCCATTTTTAAAACCAACAGGACAAGATAGTCCGGAGGATAATTCTCTATGCACTTGAGATTCTGTTGTTCGAGCACCAATGGCTCCCCAACTCATCAAATCAGCGACATATTGTGGGGTTATCATATCTAAAAACTCGCCAGCCGTTGGTAATCCACTATCATTGATGGTTAATAGCAAACGACGAGCAATGCGTAATCCTTCATTAATATCAAAGGTACAGTCCATATGTGGATCATTTATCAGCCCTTTCCAACCGACTGTGGTACGTGGTTTTTCAAAATAAACTCGCATCACAATTTCAAGTTTATCTTTCAGCTCTTCTCTTAATAAATTTAAACGCTGAGCATATTCCAGTGCCGCGTTAGGATCATGAATAGAGCAAGGCCCAATCACCACTAATAGGCGATCATCTTTTCCAGCAAGGATTTGATGAATAGCTTCACGGGCATGACGAACTGTAAACGCCGCATTGTCAGTGGCTGGAAACTTTTCCAATAATGCCACTGGCGGTAAAAGTTCATTGATTTGTGTTATTTTAAGATCATCATTCTGGTAATTCATTCCCGTGTTCCACTCTATTATTATCTAGTCAATATGATTTCTGTTTCTTCAATCTAACCATTCGTTTTCTCTCTGTAAACACCCTTAAGAGCCTAAACAGCCCATGACGATAGATAACAAAAATATCGAAAACAAGTAATAGCACCATTAAGTAAAATAATGATTTGAAATTGCCTAGAATAGAAGAATAAACACAATGAATAGCAAGGCTGGAGAGAAATATAACTCTACCAGCCTTTTTTATTATGAGAGATAATTATTTTTATTTGAATGCGTTGCTGATTTGATCCACAAACGAGAGCCATTAATAGCGATAGCCAATAAGATGATATATTCAATAGACATGGCATAAACACCCTGTTTATAAAATATAACAATACTAATGACATTAATAACAGACCAAATTAACCAGTTTTCTACCAATTTGCGTGTCATTAAGATCATAGCCACAATGGAGAGTACCGTCATTGTTGAATCCCAGAATGGATAAGCATCTGGCTCGATAACAGGTGTGGCTAAATTTGCCCCGAAGACATTTAAGATATCAACAGCAATAACCGCTAAATAGCCAAAAACAGTATCAATATTAAACGTTAGCGCAATAATGGCAGCAATGGAGACAATGATTAATACGATTTGTTGGCCCGGCTTTAACCAACGTATTTTCAATTCTGCTTGTTCAAAATCATTCACTCTACTCCATGCATACCAACCATAAATATTGGCAGCAAAGAAGAAAATTTGTAGCAGTAGACTGGCATATAACTGGATCTGGAAAAAAATAATGGCGAATAAAGTGACATTAATTAACCCAAATAAATAATTAATGATCTTTTCCTGGCTCGCAAGCCATATACATAATAATCCAGCAATAGTCCCTATAGCTTCAATCCATGAGAGTGGATAGCCTTCTTTTCCTAATGGAATATTGACTAAAATATTATTGATACTAAACCAACTAATGACATCCATTTGACAACCCCGACTTAATCATAGAAAAAACAAATAAAATATGGATTATTGCGACATTGTTGCAAAGTGATAAAGATATATATACATTCCTATCAATGATAGCACTTAGTTTAAAATATTAAACAAAATGCCATTTATTTACCATAAAAAACAAAAAGTGTTTTATATAATAAATATGCTATTTTTTTATTCATACTTACAACAAATAACTTTATCTACTATAACAACTAGAGAGAAATATGGAGCCAATCACCCGCTTAATCGATCGCATGTTATCTTTTGCATTACTTGATCCTCGAATTGAGGCTGTGGTATTAACAGGCTCAGTGGGTCGTAATAAAAAGATAGACAGCTATTCTGATATTGATATAGAGCTTATTGGTCACGGTGCGACCGAGCTCGCAAAAAACCAACATTGGCTATCACAATTTGGTAAACACCTCGTCTCTTTAGCAACAGAATGTGAAGATCCGAACGGCATTCGCTGGCCAATCTATTTGCACGTATTAGCTCAAGGCCGAAAAATGGATATTTTGATGGCAGAGCCTGAAAGAATTATCAATATGAAACAAAATGGTCTAAGTCCAGTTTATCAACGAGGCTATCGTGTTTTACTTGATAAAACAGGTTTATGTGACCAACTTCCAGAAATTAGCACTGTAACTCCCCCAGCCCTTTCCATAGAGCAAGCTGATGCCTTGGCTCAAGAGTTTTGGTTTGAAGCCACACAAATCGCTATAGCTATCTTACGTAATGAATTTTGGTTCGCTGAATATCGTATGAGTGATATAAGGGAATGGTTGATCCGTTTACTAGAGCAAGTTGCTCTGCAAACATCAACACAAGATGTCTGGTATCAAGGCAAAAACTTACGGGAGTGGTTACCTAAGTTTTATTCATTACGTTCATTAGAAAGCACACTGGCTATGAGTACCCCTTATGAAGCAGCTGCTGCATTAAGTATTATCATGGCTTTTTTTATTGATGCTTCAAAGCGTTTTGGTTTGTCGATAGAAAAGGCAACACAAGCTCAAACACTTATTAGCGATTGGTTTATTGATAATGAACTATTAACTGAAAATGAATATTACCAAATAACCACTTCCATTATTTGTCATTATCCAACTTAAGTGAGATCAGATAGTTTTTTCAGCAATGGAGAAGCTATCTATTTACATCCTCTATTTGAGTAACTTGAGTAATAAATACAAAAACGAGTTATAGAGAGCATTTTTAGATAGAATGAGAATGGCGTGTGATAAAAGACTAGAAAAGCATATTGAAATGGTGGGTCGTGGGCGACTCGAACGCCCGACCAATTGATTAAAAGTCAACTGCTCTACCGACTGAGCTAACGACCCATTTCATAAAATGGTATGTAAATTCGAAAATGGTGGGTCGTGGGCGACTCGAACGCCCGACCAATTGATTAAAAGTCAACTGCTCTACCGACTGAGCTAACGACCCTTTTCGAACTCGCCACATTCTCTGTGGCAACGGCGGGTAATAATACTGATTTAATGTTATTGTGCAACGTTTTTTTTCAAAAAAACATTCAAACGCTGAAAAAACAATCAGTTAACCCCGAAAATGTAACATTCACATTACGGGGCCAATAATTATAGTGCTGCTAACTGCTTTTGTGCTAATTTTGCACCAGCACTGTTTGGATATTGCTTAACCACTTGTTGATAAATAGCTTTCGCATTATCCTTTTGCCCTTTCTCTTGCATAATAAGCCCTATCTTATAAAAGGCCTCACTTGCTTTTTGAGATTTTGGATAATTTTTCACAACAATAGCAAAAGTACTCGCAGCCTGATCTTTATTACCTTTTAGATAATACATTTGCCCCAACCAAAATTGAGCATTTGATTGATAGCTAGACTTCGGATAACTTTTAATAAAGTTGTTTAATGCAACAATTGCCTTATCGTAATCTTTTGAATTCAATACAATATCAATTGCCGCGTTATAATCGGCTTTTTCATCACCTGTTGACGACGAACTCGTACTTGTATCAGATGTTGAAGGTACATTGCCACCCGTTGAAGCCTCATCCGTTGTTGGTGCTGAGTTGCCACCATTTAGGCTATCTAATTGTTGATAGATATTACGTTGACGCTCTACAACTTGGTTTAACTGGTATTGATTTTCCTGAATTTGACCACGCAACATATCAATATCGCGTTGAGAATCTGCGAGTTGTTGCTGTAATTGGGTCAAAAGCTGACTATGAGCATTAGAGATACGCTCAAGTTGGGCGAGTCGTTCATCAGTAGAGCCTGAACCGATATTACTGATTGGCGCTTGGGCAATAGCGGCTACAGGAGCCGCTACGCCAACCAGTAACAACAGACTCATCAATAAAGGTCTGAAGTTACTGTTGTTCATGCCGTTCTCTTAGTAAACCAGTACTGCACGACGGTTTTTCGCATAAGCGGCTTCGTCATGACCCAGTACAGCAGGTTTTTCTTTACCGTAAGATACGATTGCTAATTGATCAGCTGATACGCCTTTACCTTGCAGATACATTTTAACTGCGTTTGCACGACGTTCGCCTAACGCGATGTTGTATTCTGGAGTACCACGTTCGTCAGCATGACCTTCGATAGTAATGCGTACTGAAGGGTTAGCACGCAGGAATGCAGCGTGAGCATCTAACAGTTGAGCATATTCTGAAGTAACGTCATATTTATCAAAACCGAAGTAAACAATGTTAGTTTGTTTCAGTTGTTCTAATTGCTGACGTGCTAATTCTTCAGCAGTAGGGCCTTGCTCAGTAACAGGTACATTGTTGCTTGTATCTGTTTGATCGTCGTTTTTGTTTGAGCTACATGCTGCAACAGCAACGAGTGGTAATGCTAACATCAACCCTTTAAACACTTTGTTTAATTGCATCTCTAATTGTTCCTTTATTTGTTTGCCATACATAATTCTTATGCATCACATAAACGGAGACCAGGCAGGTGATTTAACCTGACCATCAGTCGCCGGAAGACGCGCTTTGAAACGTCCATCAGTCGATACTAGTCGCAAAATGGTTCCTAAGCCTTGAGTAGAGCTATAAATAACCATAGTGCCGTTAGGCGCGATGCTTGGCGTTTCATCCAGAAACGTATCTGTTAAATATTGAACAGCATTCGTTTCTAGATCCTGCTTAGCGATATGTTGCCTACCGCTTTCAGAACTCACCATAACTAAGAAACTACCATCAGGACTTACTGCAGGATTTTGGTTTTGTTTTCCTTCCCAAGTAATACGTTCTGGCGTTCCTCCGTTAATATTAATTTTATAAATTTGAGGACGTCCGCCTTGATCCGAAGTATAGACCAAAGTCTGTCCATCAGGCATCCAAGTCGGTTCTGTATTATTACTTCTACCATTGGTTACCTGTGTCATATTGCCACTGGCTAAATCCATTACATAAAGATTTAGACTACCGCTTTTTGACAGTGCAAAGGCTAATTTAGAGCCATCTGGAGAAAAAGCAGGTGCACCATTATGTCGAGGGAAAGAAGCGATTTGACGCACTTCCCCCGTTGCTAATGTCTGTACAACTAAAGCAGATTGACCACTTTCAAATGTGACATATGCTAGTTTAGCACCATCAGGAGACCAAGCGGGTGACATTAATGGCTGTGATGAACGATAAACGCGATCTTGATTAAATCCATCATAGTCAGATACACGTAATTCATATGGATAAGCGCCACCATTAGTCACAACGACATAAGCAATACGGGTACGGAACGCACCACGAATGCCAGTTAATTTTTCAAAGATTTCATCACTGGCGGTATGAGCAGCATATCGTAACCATTTATTGCTGATTTTATACTCACTTTGCGCTAAAACCGCGCCTGGAGAGCCAGCAACATCAACTAATTGATAGCTAACAACATATTGACCATCAGCCGAGGGCTGAACACGCCCTACAACCACTGAATCAATACCTAATGCTGTCCAGAGTGCAGGTTGAACTTCAGAAGCGGTAACGGGTTGTTGAGGCAAACGATTCATATCAATAGGGTTAAATTTACCACTATTTCGTAAATCAGCCGCAATCACTCCAGCAATATCTTCTGGCATTTGACCTGTGCCTTCCCATTTAAAAGGAACAACACCAATAGGGCGTGCAGTATTCACCCCTTGTGTAATTTCAATGCGAACTTCTGCATTAGCGAGCGTTGTAACGCATAATATCAAAAGTCCGAAAATAACATTTAATGCCTGCTTCATCATGTCTCCCTTTTATTATTGCGGTTATTGCGCAATAACGCACAGAATAGTAACAAACGCTTTTAAACAACACCATACAACACATCAATAACATTCTAAAATAGAGATAAATTAATGTATGTTTTCCTACTATCAGACAGTTTTATGGCTTAAACTCAATTGTTGGTGATTTTACTTGTTCGTAAATATCTTTCGGTGGCTTAGGCAATGTTGCCATTTTAGCCGCTTGTAATGCAACTTGGCATAAAGCCGGATCACCGCCTACCGCTTTTGCACTTACTAACATACCGTCTGGTGCAATACTTATTTTAAGGTCACATTTACGACCTTTATATAAATCAGAATCAAAAAACTTCTGTTCGATGGCAACTTTTACTTGCCCAGTATAGCGATCAATGCCCGCAGCATTTGCCCCAGAGCGATTACCACCACCTTGACCTGCTGCAGAAGCCCCCGATTGTTTATCGCCTTGAGCAACTAATCCATCGAGTAGACTATCAACCGCTTTACTTTGTTGCTGTGCAGCGGCTTTCGCTTTAGCTTCCGCTGCTGCTTTGGCTTTAGCTTCTGCGGCTGCTTTCGCTTTAGCATCGGCTTCAGCCTTCGCTTTTGCCTCAGCTTCTGCTTTTGCCTTCGCTTCTTCTGCTTTCTGTTTCGCTGCTAATTCTGCTTGTTTCTTCGCTTCTGCCTCTGCTTTGGCTTTCGCATCAGCTTGCTCTTTTAAAATACGATCGCGTTCAGCTTTAGCTTGTGCGGCAGCTTCTTCAGCCTGCTTTTGCTCTTCTTTCGCTTTAGCAGCGGCGGTGGCCGCTTCACGACGTTGAGCTTCTGCAGCCTCTTTTGCTTGCAAACGTTCCACTTCTAACGCTTTTAAACGTTCTTGTTCTTTAATTTGTTGTTGGCGTAGCTCTTCTTCTTGTTGCTGCGCCCGCGCTTTACGTTCTTGTTCTGCTTTTTGGACATTAGCTTGTTGCGCCTTTTGCTGATTATACTCTTGTACTACCGCATTAGGGTCAACCATAATAGCATCAATAACTTGCCCATCAGATCCACCGCCACCGCCTAAATTCCATTTCTGAGTTAACGATCCCCAGATAAGCAAAGCGATGATCAGTAAATGCAAGACAGTAGACAAGATAACTGAACCGCTCAATTTACTTCGGATTGGTTTCGTCTTCTTTCCCACGCTATTATCCAAACTTATTTCAGCCTACTAAAGAGGCTGAGTCATTAAACCGACAGACTTAACACCCGCTTGACGTAACATGTTGAGTGCTTTAATTATCTCATCATAAGGAACATCTTTAGCGCCACCAATAAGAAAGACCGCTTTCGGGTTTTTTTCTAATTGTCGTTTTGCTTCAGCCATAATCTGTTCTTGAGGTAAAAGCTCTAAAACCTCTTGTTCAACACGGATATTATATTGCCCCACTCCAGCAACTTCGACAATTACAGGCGGGTTATCACTGGTTGAAACAGTCTGTGTTTCTGTTGCTTGTGGAAGATCAACCTCAACACTTTGTGAAATAATTGGCGCTGTTGCCATAAAAATCAGCAAAAGCACCAATAACACATCAAGCAAAGGTACTATATTAATTTCTGATTTTACGCCTCGGCGGCTACTGCGACCTCGTGCCATCAGCTCTCTCCTTTTGCGTTAACTATTTCTTTTCTGCGGAGACAAAAGCTTGGCGATGTAAAATCGTCAGGAACTCTTCCATAAAGTTATCGTAACTTTGTTCCAACTTATTTACACGTTGCGTAAAGCGGTTATAAGCCATAACTGCGGGGATGGCCGCAAATAAACCAATGGCTGTTGCAATCAACGCTTCAGCAATACCGGGTGCCACCATCTGTAAAGTTGCCTGTTTAACGCTACCTAAAGCGATAAATGCATGCATAATCCCCCATACCGTACCGAATAAGCCAATATAAGGACTAATTGACCCCACCGTACCTAAAAAAGGAATATGCGTTTCTAAGGACTCTAATTCACGATTAAATGAAACACGCATTGCACGGGAAGCCCCATTAACAACGGCATCGGGTGCATGAACATTCGCTTGATGTAGTCGTGCAAACTCTTTAAAACCAGAATGAAAAATTTGTTCTGCCCCTGATAACTCGTCACGACGAGCTTGGCTTTCTTTATATAGACGAGCCAAATCAGTGCCTGACCAGAATTTATCTTCAAAATCTGCCGCTTCACGATCTGCTGCATTCAATACTTTCGTACGTTGAATAATGATCGCCCATGAGGCAATAGAAAATCCGATTAATAACAACATGATCAACTTAACTAAAAGCCCCGCTTTTAGAAAGAGATCGATAACATTCATGTCAGCCACTACTTAAACTCCGCGATAATGGACTTAGGAAGCCCTACAGGCTTCATTTTTAATGAATCAACGCAGACAACTAATACATCTGCCCTACACAGTACCACACCATCTTGATTGATAAGCTTTTGAGAAAATGTCATTGATGCACCACGTAATGTAGTAATTTCACTTTCTACTTTCAGAAGCTCATCGAGCCGTGCTGGCGCAATATAGTCAATGGTTAATTTACGCACAACAAACGCAACATGATCATACTCCCGTAAATCATGCTGATAAAAACCTTTTTCTCTGAGTAATTCTGTTCTTGCTCGTTCAAAATATTTTAAATAACTGGCATGATAGACCACACCACCGGCATCAGTATCTTCGTAATAGACACGAACTGGCCAAAGAAACCGCATAATTCCGTCCTTACATCCCTTGAGTAATCCCATAAATAATTAAGCTATAGATTTGTTAACTATACTTAAGAGGTGCCTCTAAGGGAATCATAGTAACGTAAAGAATAGAAAACACCGTTTTCAGACGCCAATCATAAACTCTTCTTTGCAACACGCAATATGCTTTAGCGCCTGAATAGAAAAAATATTTTTATTAGTTCAGCATTAAAATGCTTGCTAATTAACAATTAATAGTTTAGCACTCTGATTCAAACTTTTTCCCAACCAATAAAAAAACCAGTCTTATTACTGGTTTTTTATTAAAATCAATTAATTATCTAATACAGGTGTTTCATGCAAGTAATACCACTGCCATTGACAATCTAGAGACGCGCGTCTCAAAACCACCACAGATTGACGGGTGAGAATCTTCTTATTTTCATAATCAACTCTCCCCTCTTTACCAAAGAGTTAGATTAGCAAACGCCTCAGCCATAACCTCTTTATGTTTACCATATATACATGCCACCTATTGAATATATGCAAAAAAAATAGACTAATTTATTGATTTTCTAAATTCAAAAAAGGAGAGGATCAGTACAGTAAAAAGTGTGAATTATGTTAACTAATTGATATAAAGAATAAAAATACCTTATTCCCTACTGATATTTCACTGCAGAAATAAGGCATTTTGATTAGAAGAAGAAATAATATAGCCCTACAACTAAAATAATAATGGCGGGAATGGGATGTAATAGATATTGCGCTACAACATGTTTAGGACGATAGGCTAAGCCAAAAACTGCCCCTGCACATACAGCCCAAATCAGTAATATTCCTTGCCAAATCGCTAATGAGCTTGTATTAGCCGCGAATCGACTCGGATCCCACATAACACAAAATGCCATTGCTAGAGCCATGATTAAAACAAGAGCCCTAATTGGGCCCTTGTTAAGTAGTTGGTAACTTTTATCCAACATTATTCTTCACTTTCTGAAGTTTTTTTCGCTTCAGCGTGCTCATAAGCCAGTCCTGCGATCACCGCAATACTACAAGCGAAGAGTGTGCCGAGAAGCCATGCAAAATACCACATTCTCTATGCTCCTTAGTAAAGAGTATGATTATTGCCTTCGATAAATTTCTTATCGAGGCGACCATGCATTTTCCAGTAACACCAGATAGTGTAGAGGAGAACGATAGGTACAAAGATAATCGCGACTACTGTCATCACTTGTAAAGTGAACAGGCTTGAAGTTGCATCCCAAATTGTCAAGCTTACATCAGGGAATGTGCTTGATGGCATAATGAATGGGAACAGGGTTACACCAAACGTTAGGATAACACAAGCAATAGTCAGTGACGTGAACAGGAATGCCCAAGCTCCTTTGTTTGCTTTAGTTGCAACAACCGCTAATAAAGGACTTAACAGACCTAATGCCGGTAAGATCCATAAAATAGGATAGTTGTTGTAGTTCGTCATCCAAGCGCCAGCTTCGTGAGAAACTGTTTTCAACAACGGAGAAGAAGGACCCGCAGTATCAACCGCACTAGTGATAATAAAGCCATCAATACCGTAGATTAACCACACGCCGGCTAATGCAAAAGCAATAAAAGTGATTAAAGAGGTAATGTAAGTTGCTTTACGAGTACGCTCATGCAGCTCACCGGTAGTACGCATTTGAAGATAGCTAGCACCCTGTGCCACAATCATCATTAAGCTAATAACACCAGCTAATAAACCATATGGGTTTAATAGGCTTAACAGGTTAATTAGTGCGTTAGTTGTACCATTATAAGATACACGTTGCATGCTATCGACTTCTAATGGAACACCTTGTAACAGGTTACCAAAAGCAACACCGATAACTAATGGTGGAACAAAGCTACCAATAAAGATACCCCAATCCCACATACCACGCCATTTTGATGATTCTAATTTAGAACGGTAGTCAAAACCTACTGGACGGAAGAATAATGCCGCCAGTACGAAGATCATACCAAAATAGAAACCAGAAAATGCCGCAGCATATACCATTGGCCATGCAGCGAATAATGCACCACCGGCAGTGATTAACCAAACTTGGTTACCATCCCAGTGAGGTGCAACAGAGTTAATTAAAATACGGCGTTCTGTGTCATCTTTTGCAATGACGCGCAATAACACACCAACACCCATATCAAAACCATCGGTGACCGCAAAGCCGATCAGTAAGATACCAATCAGTAGCCACCAAACAAACCGCAATACTTCATAATCAAACATAGTGGACTCCTGTGTTACTTACTTTGTGCAGAAGAAGCTGTCTTCTGTTCAAAGTGATAGCGACCCGTTTTCAGACTACTTGGGCCAAGGCGACCAAATTTGAACATCAGGAACATTTCGGCAACGAGGAACAGAGTATACAGACCGCAGATAAGTCCCATAGAAACGAGAATATCAGCCTGTGTCAGTGAAGAAGTTGCTACAGCCGTAGGCAAGATTTCACCAATCGCCCATGGTTGACGTCCATATTCTGCAACAAACCAGCCCGCTTCAACAGCAATCCATGGTAATGGAATACTAAATAGCGCAGCACGCAGTAACCATTTGTAGTTACCGATACGATTAGACAGAACAGTCCAGAAGGAGATCGCAACAACCAATAACATCAGGAAGCCAGCAGCAACCATGATACGGAATGACCAGAAAAGTGGTGCGACGTTAGGAATAGAGTCTTTTGCAGCTGACTTAATTTGTTCTTCAGTTGCATCAGAAACATTTTCAGTATAACGCTTCAATAATAGACCGTAGCCTAAGTCTTTTTTAGACTCATTGAATGCAGCTCGTACGGCAGGATCAGTATTACCTGAACGTAGTTCAGTTAATAGGTCATACGCCTTCATACCATTACGAATACGCACTTCATGCTGGCTCATCAGATCATGCAGACCTAATACCGGCGTATCAAAAGAGCGCGTTGTGATGATCCCCATTACATATGGAATTTCAATAGCAAATGAGTTTTCCATTTTTTCTTGATTAGGGAATGCAATCAAGTTAAAGGAAGCTGGCGCAGGCTGTGTATGCCACTCACCTTCAATGGCAGCCAATTTGGTTTTTTGTACGTCACCCATTTCATAACCAGATTCATCACCCAGTACGATAACAGATAATACCGCTGCGATACCAAAGGTTGCCGCAACAGCGAAAGAACGTTTTGCAAAACCGATATCACGACCTTTGAGTAGGTAGTAAGAGCTGATACCTAAAACAAAGAATGCACCAGTACAGTAACCTGCAGCAACGGTGTGAACAAATTTCACCTGAGCGACTGGGTTTAAGACCAGATCAGCAAAACTCAACATTTCCATTCGCATGGTTTCAAAGTTGAAGTCTGCAGCAACAGGGTTTTGCATCCAACCATTTGCGACTAAGATCCACAGTGCAGAGAAGTTAGAACCAAAGGCAACTAACCAAGTTACCATTAAGTGTTGCTTCTTGCCTAAACGATCCCAACCGAAGAAGAATAATCCGACGAAAGTTGATTCTAAGAAGAATGCCATCAGACCTTCGATTGCTAAAGGCGCACCGAAGATATCACCAACGTAATGAGAGAAATATGACCAGTTAGTACCAAATTGGAACTCCATGGTCAAACCAGTTGCGACACCCAGAGCAAAGTTAATACCGAATAACTTACCCCAGAACTTTGTCATATCTTTGTAAACTTGTTTACCTGACAGGACATATATCGTTTCCATGATTGCCAGCATAAACGCCATACCGAGCGTTAATGGGACAAACAGGAAGTGATACATCGCTGTTAAGGCAAACTGTAACCGTGACAGTTCGACAATATCAAACATCTTGACTCCTTGCTCCTAGCAGGAAGACACCGACTTGCGGCAACCCGACTTTAATTAATAAATAAAGCCTCATAACTACCAGCAATAAATGCCTCTAAAAACAACAACGAATATTAAAGACCAAAAACACAATACCTTACAAATAGTACGCCTATATTTACATATAATAAATATATTTTGCGTGACCCAGATTTGAATTCTGAGCTTAGGTCAACAATACGACTTTTAGGTTAGTAACAGCATATTTGATCGTGTGCCAATTTAAGCATATTTAGAAAATTTTTCCACAATTAATAACTTGACCCACATCAAAAAAACACTTTAATGTTAACTAGTTGCGAATAAATTACCCAATAGTTACCGTAATGTTAATTTACTGTTGGTTTTATTTTTAAGTATAATTTACCTCCCATTAATTTCCATAATAAAATTAACTTTTTATTTTCATAAATACATTTAAATAGTCATATTTAGCTGTATTTCATTAATTCTAATATTAAAAACATTTTTTTTCAGGTAAAAAAGGGATATTTAAAAAAATAATCTATTAATTAATAAGTTGAAAATAAATTTTTAATTTTTTATCTTTTTTAATTTAGTTTTATCGAGCGAACCTAAAACATAAATAAACTCTTATAATGATAATCTTTTTTTAATACAAAGTTTAATTTAGGATAAATAATGTATCTATCCATTGAATAGAAATAACTCATACACTCTATAGCAATCATACCTTAAGCCATAAAAATAAATAATATTTCTTTGCAAAACAACAATATACAATCATTTTATTTTTAAATATGGATAGCAAAATGGCATAACTGTATTGAAGAATGATTATTTGTAAGCTTTATCTCTAAAGTTTAGCTGATAGTTGATAGTTTAATGTTATTTTAGAAGGTCGGTTTTTTAGCATGGTTACTCTGCTACTCATTAAACTTCTCTTTCGAGCATTATTGTATCTATAATACATTTTTCACTATGAAACCTTCACCATACTGCAATAGGGCAAGGTTGTGCCCTTCCAATAATACTAACAAATGATAATAATTGAGGGGGGTTATCTGCTAATAAGGTATCGTTAAACAATATAAATTAACTATAGTAAATCTTATACACATAGTATTAATGAATAAAAATTATACTAAAAGTATCCCTTTTTTTGCCTTCCCCTACTCTTCATATCAGTTAGGCTGAGCAAAACAAATTCCGCATTTTTTAGCAAACCAGGGCTCAGGTATTCTTGTTTAGCGCCATATTTTCGTTATTGCTGTGTTTAAATCACTATTTAACACACAAAAAATGAAATAAAAATATATTTAAAAACAATTAGATGAGATAAAATCGAACAAAAATACAAGTGACTACTTGCTGACAGCACCTAAAGGCGCCATAAAATAGAACAATAAAAAATGCCAATCTCCAGTTTGATCAGAGATTGGCATGATATGTAGTTTTAACTAGAAGTAATTAACAAAAATGTTACTTATTTAATAGCGATTTAACAGCATCACCGATATCAGCTAAACTACGTACTGTTTTAACGCCAGCGGCTTCTAATGCGGCAAATTTCTCGTCAGCAGTTCCTTTACCACCAGCAATAATGGCGCCAGCATGCCCCATACGCTTACCTTTAGGTGCTGTAACACCAGCAATATAGCCTACAACAGGTTTGGTAACGTGATCTTTGATATAAGCAGCTGCTTCTTCTTCTGCTGTACCACCAATTTCACCAATCATAACAATTGCTTCTGTTTGCGGATCTTCTTGGAATAGCTTCAGAATATCAATAAAGTTCGATCCCGGAATTGGGTCACCACCGATACCAACACAGGTTGATTGACCTAAACCAACGTCAGTAGTTTGTTTTACTGCTTCATAAGTTAAAGTACCTGAACGAGAGACAATACCTACTTTGCCAGGTAAGTGAATGTGACCAGGCATAATACCAATTTTGCACTCACCTGGAGTAATAACACCCGGACAGTTAGGGCCAATCATGCGAACACCAGCTTCATCTAATTTTACTTTTACAGTCAGCATATCCAGCGTAGGAATACCTTCTGTAATTGTAATAATTAGTTTAATACCTGCATCAATAGCTTCTAAAATAGAGTCTTTGCAAAATGGTGCTGGTACATAAATAACCGTCGCCGTCGCCCCCGTTGCTTCCACTGCTTCACGTACAGTATTAAATACAGGTAAGCCTAAATGTGTTGTACCACCTTTACCCGGTGTAACCCCCCCCACCATTTGAGTACCGTAAGCAATAGCTTGTTCGGAGTGGAAAGTTCCTTGGCTTCCAGTGAAACCTTGGCAAATAACTTTAGTGTTTTTATCGATTAAAATAGACATTATTTTGCCTCCGCTGCTGCAACAACTTGTTTAGCGGCATCCGTTAAGCTCTTAGCAGCAATAATATTTAAACCGCTATCTGCTAATTTTTTAGTGCCTAACTCTGCATTGTTTCCTTCAAGACGAACAACAACTGGTACGTTAACACCGACTTCTTCAACTGCACCAATAATACCGTCTGCAATAAGGTCACAACGTACAATGCCACCGAAAATGTTGACTAATACAGCACTGACATTTTCATCTGACAAAATAATCTTAAATGCTTCTGTAACACGCTCTTTGGTTGCCCCTCCCCCAACATCAAGGAAGTTAGCAGGTTCACCGCCATGCAGTTTAACGATATCCATGGTTCCCATAGCTAAACCAGCGCCATTAACCATACAACCGATATTGCCATCGAGTGCTACATAATTTAATTCCCATTGTGCCGCTTGCGCTTCACGTGGATCTTCTTGTGATGGATCATGCATTTCACGCATTTCCGGTTGACGGAATAACGCATTACTGTCCACACCTAATTTACCATCAAGACAAATCAAATCATCATCTTTGGTGATCACCAATGGGTTGATCTCAATAAGCGCTAAATCACGCTCTAAGAAGATCGTCGCTAATCCCATAAATATTTTAGCAAATTGACTAACTTGTTTGCCTTTTAAACCGAGTTTGAAGGCTAATTCTCGTCCCTGATAAGGCATAGGTCCTGTCAGCGGATCAATAATGGCACGATGAATAAGCTCTGGCGTCTCTTCCGCCACTTTTTCAATTTCAACGCCACCTTCAGTGGAAGCCATAAAGACAACACGACGGGTACCACGGTCAACAACAGCACCAAGATAAAGTTCTTTAGCAATATCTGTTGCAGCTTCAACCAAGATTTGTGTTACTGGTTGGCCATTAGCATCTGTTTGATAAGTTACTAAACGTTTGCCTAACCATTGTTCAGCAAATGCGCGGATCTCTTCTTTTGAGTTGACGACTTTTACGCCACCCGCTTTACCACGTCCACCCGCGTGAACTTGACATTTAACAACCCAAGGGCCTTGGCCAATTTTTGATGCAGCTTCTTCTGCCTCGCGCGGCGTGGAGCAGGCGAAACCAGCAGGTGCTGGTAATCCATACCGTGAGAAAAGCTGTTTTGCCTGATACTCGTGTAAATTCATGATGTTCTATCCATAATCTTGTTGAAAGTCGGACTTTCTTATTTTTTTGACTATAAGCCAGAAAAATCTGGCTTCACGAACACACTGTACTTCTTTGATGTTTGTGTATGTTGCTGTAGAGGCAGGAGGAGCATCTCCTGCCTAAAAGCGATATTTATTACCTACACATCCAGTAATAAACGGGCAGGATCTTCTAGCATTTCTTTAACGGTCACTAAGAAACCGACAGACTCACGGCCATCAATTAAACGATGGTCATAAGAAAGTGCTAGATACATCATAGGTAGAATAACAACCTGACCATCAACTGCCATTGGGCGATCTTTAATCGCATGCATACCCAAAATAGCACTTTGTGGTGGGTTGATAATCGGTGTTGACATTAATGAGCCAAAAACACCACCGTTAGTAATAGTAAAATTACCGCCTGTTAAATCTTCAACGGTTAATTTACCATCACGGCCTTTCACTGCTAATGCTTTGATATTTTTCTCAATATCCGCCATGCTCATCGCATCTGCATCACGTAATACCGGTGTTACCAGACCACGAGGTGTTGATACGGCAATACTGATATCAAAATAGTTGTGGTAAACCACATCAGTACCATCAATAGACGCATTGACTTCTGGATAACGTTTTAACGCTTCCACTACCGCTTTAATGTAGAAAGACATAAAGCCTAAACGTACACCGTGGCGTTTTTCGAATGCTTCACCATATTGCGCACGTAAATTTTTAATAGGCTGCATGTTGATTTCGTTAAACGTTGTCAACATGGCGGTAGTATTTTTCGCTTCTAATAAACGCTCTGCAACACGTTTGCGTAAACGTGTCATTGGTACACGTTTCTCACTACGATGCGATAATGGAGCTTGAGAAACTTCAGCGGTGGCTGCTGTTGCTGATTTATTATTAGCAACATGGCTTTCAATATCTTGACGAGTTAAACGTCCACCAACACCACTGCCTTTTACATCTGCTGGATTAATATCGTGTTCAGCGACTAAACGACGTGCTGTCGGGCTAAGAGCATCATTGCTTTCTTTCGCAACAATATCCGCACTTTGACGTTGCGCAGGCGTCGTATCTTGTGCAGGTTTCACATCCGCAGGAATACCAGTGCTATCACCAAGACGAATACGTCCTAATAATTGACGTGAACCTACCGTAGCGCCTTCTTCTTCAAGAATGCTATCCAGCACCCCAGCTTCACTCGCCGGTACTTCTAACACAACTTTATCTGTTTCAATTTCAACCAGCACTTCATCGCGTTGAATGCTATCACCAGGTTTTTTATGCCAAGTTGCGACTGTCGCGTCAGCAACTGATTCAGGGAGATCCGGTACTAGAATATCTACACTACTCATTTTCTATCCTTATTTATTCAACTTTCAGTGCATCTTCAACCAGAGCTTTTTGTTGCTCCTGATGAACAGAGGTATAACCAACAGCTGGAGAAGCTGATGCAGGACGACCTGCATAACGTAATGTTGCGCCAGTAGGAATAGCATCACGGAAGTTATGCTGACTACAATACCAAGCGCCCTGATTTAACGGTTCTTCTTGACACCAAATAAAATCTTTCACATGAGCATAAGGTGCCAAAATCTGTGCCATATCATCATGAGGGAATGGATATAGCTGTTCAATACGAATAATCGCAACATCTGTTTGCCCATTAGCACGACGTTGTTCTAATAAATCGTAGTAAACTTTCCCTGAACACATCACGACACGTTTCACACCCGCTGGATTTAATTCATCTAACTCACCAATTACAGGTAAGAATTTACCATCCGCTAATTCATCTAAGCTTGATACTGCTAATGGATGACGTAACAGTGATTTAGGTGACATAACGATTAATGGGCGACGCATACCACGTAACGCTTGGCGACGTAACATATGGTAAACCTGCGCCGGTGTGGAAGGCACACAAACTTGCATGTTTTGCTCTGCACATAATTGCAGATAGCGTTCCAAACGTGCAGATGAGTGCTCTGGACCTTGGCCTTCATAACCATGAGGTAACAGCATGACTAAGCCACACATACGACCCCATTTTTGCTCACCAGAGCTAATAAATTGGTCGATAACCACTTGTGCTACGTTAGCAAAGTCACCAAATTGCGCTTCCCAAATAGTCAGCCCGCGAGGCTCAGTAGTGGCATAACCATATTCAAATGCTAATACCGCTTCTTCTGTTAAGACAGAATCCCAAACATTAAATTGACCTTGGGCGTTATGAATATTGGCTAATGGTACATAAACTGAACCATTGGTTTGATTGTGAATAACCGCGTGACGATGGAAGAATGTGCCACGGCCTGCATCTTCACCAGAGAGGCGAATAGTAATACCTTGATCCACTAAAGTGGCATACGCTAAGGTTTCAGCCGCCCCCCAATCGAGTAATTTTTCGCCTTCAGCCATAACAGCACGATCGGCATAAATTTTCTCGACGCGAGATTGCATTGCGATTTCAGAAGGTACTGTGCTGACACGGCGCGCTAAATCTTGTAAGCGTGATTTTTCGACTTTATGCGGATACTCTTCATTCCATTCATGGTTTAAGTAAGGTTCCCATGTATAAGAATGTAGCCCCATAGGACGATACTCTTCAACGACACAATCACCACGATCGAGAGCATCACGATAGAGATTAACTAACTCAGTAACATCATTAGCTTCGATTAAACCTTGCTCTACTAACTTATCAGCATAGATCTTACGAGGTGTTGGATGTTTTTTGATTTTTTGATACATCAATGGCTGAGTTGCATTTGGCTCATCCGCCTCGTTATGTCCATGACGACGATAACAAACAAGGTCAATCATCACATCACGCTTAAAGGTATTACGGAAATCCAACGCTAAACGGGTGACGAAAGCTACCGCTTCAGGATCATCTGCATTTACGTGGAAAATAGGCGCTTGAACCATTTTCACAATATCAGTGCAGTATTCTGTTGAACGGGCATCTTTAGGATTTGATGTGGTAAAACCAACTTGGTTATTAATAACGATACGAACCGTACCACCAACTTCATAACCGCGAGCTTGTGACATGTTCAGTGTTTCTTGAACAACACCTTGCCCTGTCACTGCTGCGTCACCATGAATAGTGATCGGAAGAACCATATTACTGCGCGCTTCATCTAAGCGGTCACGACGAGCACGGACAGAACCGATAACAACCGGACTCACAATTTCTAAGTGAGATGGGTTAAAGGCTAAAGCAAGGTGAACTTGAGCACCTTCTGTTGCAAAATCAGATGAAAAGCCTTGGTGATATTTAACGTCACCAGTTCCCAAATGCTCTTTGTGTATACCCGCAAATTCATCAAATAAATCTGCCGGTTTTTTCCCTAAAATATTAACCAGAACGTTTAAACGTCCGCGGTGAGCCATGCCAAGTACCACTTCACGGGTATCTTGTTTCCCTGCATGACGAATTAAGTCTTTTAACATTGGGATCAGAGCATCCCCACCTTCTAAAGAGAAACGTTTTGCTCCTGGGAATTTAGCCCCTAAGTAACGTTCTAACCCTTCAGCTGCAGTCAGTTCTGCTAAAAAGCGAATTTTCTCTTCTTTAGTAAATTGGTCTGCAACATTGACAGATTCTAAACGTTGTTGGATCCAACGTTTTTCTTCTGTATTGGTAATATGCATATATTCAGCACCGATAGAACCGCAGTAAATACGTTTCAGTGCTTCATAGATATCACCGAGTTTCATGGTTTCTTTGCCGATAGCAAAAGAACCAACATTAAAGGTTTCTTCAAAATCTTCTTTGGTGAGATTATGGAAAGCAGGATCTAAATCTGGAACAGATTCTCTTTTCCATAAACCAAGCGGATCGAGATTAGCATTTTGATGACCACGAAAACGAAACGCATTAATGAGCTGCAAAACTTTAACTTGTTTTGAGTCCATTGCAGGATCGCTTACCGAGGTATGATATCGAGTGGATTCTTTTGCGAGGCGTCTGAAGTAGTCGCGGGTTTGAGAATGCGACTGTTCTGCGCCTTGACTTACGGGTAGTTGTTGAAAGATTTCTCTCCAACTTTCGTCAACAGAGTTTGGGTCAGTTAGGTAATCTTCATAGATTTCTTCTATGTAAGACTGATTCTCTCCTGCTAGAAATGTGGAATCTAGCCAGTCCTTCATTGCGCCGTTCTGCATTATGATCCCTTAAGCTATACAGCTTTAGTTCGCCGTGGATAACTAGTACCGTTATTAAACGGTGTCGATTGCAAGGTTCTCTTATGACCCGCTATCTCGCAGGTTCTTAAAATATTGGAGTTTTTCACTCTCAAGGAACCTTTAAATACTGTCTAACAGTGTTTAAAGGTGCCTCCAAAAACCGCTATCAAGACAAACTTATACAAATACACAGACTACTTATTGCAAACGTCTAACTTAATTTTTTCATTAACCGCCCTAACTATTTTAGGGCGGTTATTAATTTATGCACTATGTTTTAGCAACATTGATTTAATATGACCAATCGCTTTAGTCGGATTTAACCCTTTTGGACATACGCTGACACAGTTCATAATACCGTGACAACGGAATACACTAAACGCATCACTTAAATCATCAAGACGAGATTCTGTTTCAGTATCACGACTATCAATCAAGAAACGATACGCTGCTAACAGTCCAGCAGGTCCGATAAACTTATCTGGATTCCACCAGAATGACGGGCAAGATGTTGAACAACAAGCACAAAGAATACACTCATAAAGTCCGTCAAGTTTTTCACGTTGTTCTGGTGACTGTAGATTCTCACGAGCCGGAGGATTTTTGTCGTCGTTAATCACATAAGGACGGATCTTCTCGTACTGCGTATAGAATTGAGTCATATCCACTATTAAATCACGAATAACCGGTAGACCTGGTAACGGTCTGATCACAATTTTCTTACTTCCTTTCTGTAAAGATGAAATAGGTGTGATACATGCCAAACCATTTTTACCATTCATGTTCACTCCATCGGAGCCACATACACCTTCACGGCAAGAACGACGGAATGATAATGTAGGATCTTTTTCCTTTAATTGAATTAATGCATCTAGCAACATCATGTCACGCCCTTCGGGTACTTCAAGCGTGTAATCTTGCATACGCGGCGCATTATCAACGTCGGGATTATAACGATAAATTGAAAATTCAAGTTTCATAATTCAGTCTCCGCAACTTCAATAACACCGCTAATTAATATGTACGCACTTTTGGAGGGAAAGCCTCACGCAGTTTCGGCTGCATATTGACTTTACGTCGTGTCATTGTTTCGGTTTGCGGTTGATATAATGTATGGCATAACCAGTTTTCATCATCACGATCAGGGAAATCGAAACGGCTATGTGCACCACGACTTTCCGTACGGAAATTAGCAGATACCGCTGTGGCATAAGCTGTTTCCATCAAGTTATCTAACTCTAAGCACTCAATACGCTGTGTATTAAATTCACTTGAATTATCATCGAGTCGGGCATTTTGCAGGCGTTCACGGATCACTTTCAGCTCTTCTAAGCCCTTCGCCATTGCATCCCCTTCACGGAAGACCGAGAAGTTATGTTGCATACAAGATTGTAATGCTTTACGGATCTCAACCGGATCTTCGCCTGAACGATTATTTTCCCAACGATGTAAGCGTGTTAATGCAGCTTCAACATCAGAATCGCTGGCATCACGCATCGTGCCCTGCTCCATCAAAGACTCTTTTAAGTGAACACCCGCAGAACGACCAAATACCACAAGGTCAAGCAGTGAGTTACCACCTAATCGGTTAGCACCATGGACAGATACACAAGCAATTTCACCCACAGCAAATAATCCTGGGATCACTTCATCTTCGCCTTTCTCATTCATGCGAATAGCTTGTCCGGTAACTTTAGTTGGGATCCCCCCCATCATATAGTGACAAGTAGGAATAACCGGAATAGGTTCTTTAACTGGGTCAACATGAGCAAAGGTACGAGAGAGATCAAGGATACCCGGCAGACGAGATTCCAATACTTCTTTACCTAAGTGGTCGAGTTTCAGTTTGGCATGAGGTCCCCATGGTCCATCGCAACCACGGCCTTCACGGATTTCAATCATAATAGAACGTGCAACCACGTCACGACCTGCTAAATCTTTAGCATTTGGTGCATAACGTTCCATAAAGCGTTCGCCGTCTTTATTCAGTAGATAGCCACCTTCACCACGGCAACCTTCCGTCACTAACACCCCAGCCCCTGCGATACCTGTTGGGTGGAATTGCCACATTTCCATATCTTGTAAAGGCACACCCGCACGAACTGCCATACCAACACCATCACCCGTATTGATATGCGCATTAGTTGTTGATTGGTAAATACGCCCCGCACCACCTGTCGCTAAAATGGTGGCATTGGCTTTAAAATAAACAACTTCACCTGTTTCAATGCAAATAGCGGTACAACCAACAACATCACCGTCTTGGTTTTTAACTAAATCCAGCGAATACCATTCAGAAAAGATAGTGGTATGATTTTTTAAATTTTGTTGATACAAAGTATGTAATAGTGCATGGCCTGTACGGTCAGCAGCGGCAGCAGTACGGGCAGCTTGTTCACCACCAAAATTTTTCGACTGACCACCAAATGGGCGTTGGTATATCCGTCCATCATCAAGACGAGAGAAAGGAAGTCCCATATGTTCCAGCTCTAAAATAGCTTCTGGACCGGTTTTACACATATATTCGATAGCATCTTGGTCACCGATATAGTCGGAACCTTTAACAGTATCGTACATATGCCATTCCCAGTTATCCTCATGGGTATTGCCTAAAGCAACTGTAATACCACCTTGAGCGGAAACAGTATGAGAACGAGTAGGAAAAACTTTTGAGATTAGTGCACATGACAGACCCATTTGAGAAATCTGTAAAGCGGCGCGCATACCTGCACCACCAGCACCAATTACAACTGCGTCAAATTCTCTAACTGGCAGATTCATTACACACCCCACACCACAATTGTTCCATAAATAAGATAAACCAACAGCGCAACGACAATAATAAGTTGTAACGTCAAACGTAATGCTATTGGCTTAATATAGTCCGTTAACACTTGCCACATTCCAATCCATGCATGAATTAGAATAGAAAGTAGCGTTAATAGGGTAAAAACTTTGGTTAGAGAGGAGCTAAAGAATCCACGCCAAACTTCATAGGTAATATCAGTTGTTGCAACAAAACCAACAAAATATAAAACATATAAGAAAATAATGATGGCAGTTGCACGTAGGAATAACCAATCCTGTATGCCTGTACGGCCTAAAGTAGAAGGATTACTTACCATACTAATACCCCCGCCAATATTGATAAAATAACGGTAATAATCATTGAAATTGCCGCAGAACGACGACCAACAACCAATGTTTCATCAATAAAGCCGAAGTCCATTAACATATGACGAATACCACCACAAATGTGATATGCCAATGCTGTTAGGATGCCCCATAAAATAAACTTCGCGAAGAAGCCAGTCATGATATCAGCGGCTTGCTGAAAACCTTCGGGAGATGAGAGAGAGGTGCCAAGTAACCACAGTAAAATACCAACTGCGACTAACATGATAACCCCTGAGACACGATGCAAGATCGATGCGATAGCAGGGAGTGGAAACTGTATCGTCTGTAAATCCAGATTGACAGGTCTTTGTTTTTTCACAATTTATGCCCACACAGCTTTTATAATTTTTCCTTCCTCCGGACCTGGATGGAAATTAAGCAGCGAATGGGGTACAAAGGCACACTTTAAGTAAAATGTTAAATCCGTCTATTTTACAAAAATTGTGGATTCGTTACGCTGGTTCTCCATACAACAAAGGTTCCGGAGACCTGGGCGCAGTATAAGTGCTTCACAAACTTATTACAATTACCACACAACTTGTGTGCTAGACATTTGGTTCGAACAGTGAGAGGGATCACTTTTTCAAACATCCAATGTAATAATCGTTATCATTTTTGACACATGTACAACATTTTTCTTACATTTGGTGCATATTTTTAATGTTTATGTTTTTTTTGTGCGCAAACACGCTTCCAGAAATCGAAAACTTATGTAAAAGTGTAAGCAGAACACATTCTAAGTGCCTTGCATAAAAAAGCACCTAAAAAACATAACATCAAAAGCTCCTTAACAAAAGTGACACACTATAGACCTACGGTTTTACTCGTGTTAAGCCATAAAATAAAACTCGCTAGGTACTTTTTATCAACTATAGTTTCACTATCGAAGTGCATCTTTATGAAGATACCCTCGACTTTGTTAGGAGACATAATAAGCGCTAAGGAGATTATAAATGGCTGATAACAAAGCTAAGTTAACGATTGGTGAAACTTCTGTGGACTTGGACGTTCTCTCCCCTACACTCGGTTCCAAAGTCATTGATATTCGTACTCTCGGCTCCAAAGGTTATTACACCTATGATCCAGGCTTTACCTCAACGGCATCTTGTGAATCGAAAATTACCTATATCGACGGTAATAACGGGATTTTACTGCACCGCGGTTTCCCAATTGGGCAATTAGCCACTGAGTCAACCTACTTAGAAGTATGTTATATCCTGCTTTATGGCGAAGCACCGACCCAAGAGCAATACGATAAATTTAAAACAACCGTCACTCGCCATACCATGATCCATGAGCAAATCACCCGCCTGTTCCATGGTTTCCGTCGTGACTCACACCCGATGGCTGTACTTTGTGGTGTGACAGGAGCTTTAGCTGCCTTTTACCATGATGCGCTTGATGTCTCTAATCCAGTTCACCGTGATATCACAGCATATCGTTTACTGTCTAAGATGCCTACTGTAGCCGCAATGTGTTACAAGTACTCCATAGGACAACCTTTTGTTTATCCAAGAAACGATCTGTCTTATGCAGGTAACTTCCTACATATGATGTTTGCCACACCTTGTGAGGAGTACGTGGTTAACCCAGTTCTTGAACGTGCGATGGATAGGATCTTTATTCTTCATGCCGACCATGAACAAAATGCTTCAACATCTACTGTACGTACTGCAGGCTCTTCAGGTGCAAATCCATTTGCCTGTATTGCTGCGGGTATTGCTTCACTATGGGGACCTGCTCATGGTGGTGCTAACGAAGCTTGTTTACGTATGTTGGAAGAGATCAAAACCGTTGAACATATTCCTGAATTTATTAAACGCGCAAAAGACAAGAATGACTCTTTCCGTTTAATGGGCTTTGGTCACCGTGTATATAAAAACTACGATCCGCGTGCAACAGTCATGCGCGAAACTTGTCACGAAGTATTAAAAGAACTGAATCTCAATGACAGTTTACTTGAAGTGGCAATGGAATTAGAACGCATCGCCTTAAATGACCCGTATTTTATTGAGAAAAAACTCTATCCTAACGTCGATTTCTATTCAGGTATTATTCTAAAAGCGCTAGGTATTCCATCAAATATGTTTACGGTCATTTTCGCTATTGCACGTACTATCGGTTGGATTGCTCACTGGAATGAAATGCATGAAGATGGACTGAAAATTGCACGTCCTCGTCAGTTATATACTGGCTATAACGAGCGGAAATTCCATAGTGAACTTAAAAATAAATAAATCGATTTAAACACGATTTATTGACTGGCTAAGCCCCGTTTTTACGGGGCTTTATGCTATTAGTATGGATCAATTTCTTAAATACTCTTGTGGTGTTTGCCCGGTCATTTTTTTAAAAAAAGTGATAAAGGCACTATCGCTGGCAAACCCTAATAATTGACTAATTTCTAAATAACGATGATGTGTGGCTAATAGCTCTATCGCTTTCATTAATCGCCATTGCTGACGCCATTGTTGATAGCTTAATCCTGTTTCTTTATAAAATAATCGAGTAATGGTTTTTTCACTAGCGCCAATATATTGTGCTAATTCTTGTAGTGGCGGAGGTAATTCATCAAAAGACAATTTTCTTAACCGTCTATCACTGGGCATTGATAAATGATTAGGTTGACGTTTAGCTTGCTGAATTTCATCTAAAAAAACAGCTAATAAATTTGCATACCGCCCTACTTCCCACTGGGTGTCAAAATCAGCAATGGCAATACGTTCTAATATCTCTCTAAGTAAAGGTGAAATAGTTAATATTTCGCTTTCAGTTGGGAAACGATGATGAAATTTATCGGCAATATAAACTGAACGATAACCTACAGCCGCATACATCTCGACTCGGTGTTCCAGTTTTGGCGGGATCCAGGCAATTCTCATGGGTGGCAAAACAGATACACGAGAGGCTAAAGTAATTCTCATACAACCCGATTGAGTAAACAGTAACTGCCCCCTATCATGTGAGTGAAAACCTGAATCATGTTTTCCCATCTCTGCAGCAATACCCACAACTGATGCAAGGTGTTCTTCTGGCACAAAGTGGTCGTATTGATTAAGCCAAGCCATCACTTGTCCTATTTGGTAAATATTATGTCTTTATATATATAACAAGACAATTATTATCACTGTATTCTGTCATCAAAGTATCAAGCTTTAGGAAAACAAAGAATGAACAGAAAACTCTCTCTATGGTTAGCAATTGCGTTAATGATGTTTCCACAAATTGCAGAAACCATTTATAGCCCAGCACTTACTGATATTTCAAATGGTTTTAGAGTCAGTGCTAATGAAGCAGGGCAAACACTTTCGCTCTACTTTTTTGCTTTTGCACTCGGTGTCATTATATGGGGTCGTTTATGTGATGTCATTGGCCGGCGCCCAACAATGTTAGCAGGGTTATTTATTTATGCCATTGCTTGTATTGGTGTCTTTATGACCGATAATTTTTCTGTATTACTGATATTACGTATGCTTTCTGCTTTTGGTGCTGCAGTTGGCTCTGTAGGAACACAAACTATTATGCGTGATGTTTATAGTGGTGAAGAATTAGCCAAAGTATTTTCCGTTATGGGAGCGGCAATCGCATTAAGTCCGGCTATTGGTATGTTAAGTGGTTCTTTACTGGTGAGCTATGCAGGTTATCAAGGGGTATTTAGTGGCCTTGCTCTTCTCGCCGTCGTTTTATTGCTGTGGAGTACTATTGCATTACCAGAAAGTCGCCCTGCAACAATAAAAACCGCACCACTAGGGGAAACAGCGATAAAAATGCTGAAAGATAAGCAAATTGCCAAGACTATACTTTTAATTGCTTTTTTTAATATCAGTCTATTTGCTTATTACCAACTAGCACCTTTTATGTTTGATAATCAAGGTTATAGTGCAAGTATTTTTGGCTATAGTGGTATTGTATTAGCAATAGGTGTCGGTATCGGTTCTTACATTAATAAAGCATTATTAAGCCATCATTGGCAATGTGAGAAATTAGTATTACTTGCAAGTATTATTGCAGTAATTAGTGCTGTAGGTGTTTATTTATTGCGCAATCACATTAGTTTTATTATTCCAATGATGACAAGTGTCGTTGCCTATGGCATTGCTATTCCAAATATCTTAGCGACGGCTTTAGCGCAATATAAAGATCGCTTAGGCACAGCGGGGGCACTATTAGGTTTATTCTACTATTTACTTATTGGTGGTGGTTTAGCACTGGCTGGATGGGGACAAAGTTTAGCGATTACCTTGCTGATTTGTAGTATAGGTGCTTTGTTACTCTCTTTTTCGCACCAAAAGGTTAAATAAAACGCTCATTAGCGGTGATCATTTTATCTCCCTTATTAATCCAAATAAATAAGGGAGATAAAATATAGAGAATAAAAATCTTAAGCTGGATTATCAATATCGACAAAAGTAACATCTAAATGGTGAGTTTGTGCTAACCATTCACCTAATGATTTAATACCATAACGCTCGGTGGCATGATGCCCAGCAGCGAAAAAATGCACGCCCATTTCTCTTGCTATATGAATCGTCTGCTCTGAGACTTCTCCTGTTACAAATGCATCAACACCTTGCTCTGCCGCCTGTTGAATAAATCCTTGTCCTCCACCAGTACACCAAGCAATATGGCGAATAACATCTGGTGCATTGTCACCACAGTGAAGCACATTACGCTGTAAGGCTTTTTCGAGTCGTGTTTTTAATTCATTGGCTGTGACAGGTAGATCAAAAATCCCTTTCGGCACTAAAGGCTCGATCTCACCCTCAACTCTTACGCCCATTTTTAACGCTAATTGAGCGTTGTTACCTAAAATAGGATGGGCATCTAAAGGTAAGTGATAACCATATAGATTGAGATCATTACATAGTAGGGTTTTTAAGCGATTGCGTTTCATTGAACGGATAACAACTGGCTCATTCTTCCAAAAATAACCATGGTGAACTAATACAGCATCTGCATTTAAACGTACCGCTTCATCAAGTAAAGCTTGGCAAGCCGTTACTCCTGTCACTATTTTTTGAATATGAGGGCGCCCTTCTACTTGAAGACCATTAGGTGCGTAGTCGTGAAAATTCTCAATACTTAGCTTTTCATTAATAATTAATTCTAGATCAGTATTTTTCATATCCTGTTTCTCCTTGTTATCACGGCGCCACAGTGCATAGTGTACATGTGTGATAAATAACAATAGATTAATTAGCACTTCTCAAAGTGAATAACCTTTATTGTAACTTAAAATAAGAGAATAAATAGAACAGTGAAAAATACATGTGATAACACGTTAAAAAGGGTTTGGCGAAGGGTTAAAAGATAACGCCTGTTTCAACAGGCGTTAAATGGAATTTTCTGTTATTTATGGCTAGTTAATGCCATTTCTGATTTAGCTAACCAAACTGGCTTATTGCTTGTTTTAGACCATACACGATGTAAATAGCTATAAAACTGAGCGCGTTTAGGATGAAAAACCATAACAGGAAATGCCACAATACCTAGCGCTACCGCACCAGTACGACGGGCTAAAACATGTTTTTTAGTGTATTCGTTATAAGCTGGCATAGTGTTCTCCTGCATAAAATGAATTGATGCTGAAATTTTACCTCATTTGATGAAATTTTACTACTGATCAGACCACTTATTTTGTGCGAAAAATCACCTTTATTTTGCTTGTAGTGTAATTAAATTTCACAATAGAAATAAAAATGAAACAAAATTGAAACAAAAACAAAAAACCTATTAACAAAGCAAACTAATACTTTATTGAATTACGGTTATAGTAAATAATTTCGCGAGTGAATGATAAAAAAGAGAAAATCAAAACAAGAAAAGGGAGATAAGGTATCCAATAATGCTATATCAGCACTAAAGGATATATGACTGGACAATATATTTGGTAATAAGTAATGAAATATTTATTTAGGAAAATCAACAAAATCAACATCAATTGAATGATGAATAAGGCGAGTAATAAATAAGTTATCATTTTTTGGTAGATAATAAATTGAATGTTTTTTAAACTCAAATCGTCTCATACCATCACACACCCAATTACATTCTCGTCCAATCCAAGGTGCTTTAGCTAGTAGCTCAAATGTCTGTTTTAAATCATTATGATATTTTTTTGCCTGAGTTACTCCAAATTGTTGAATAGTATAACGAGCAATTTGATAAATATCTTCTTCTGCTAATTGAGAAAGTTTATACATTTAAGTCCTTTTCAGCTCTTGCAAAAATATCATCCATGTCATTTTTACTTTCTAGTGAATTCACACCATCTAGTACCATTTTACGAACCAATTGGAGTCGTTCTTCTCTGATTTCCATCATACGCAAAGCATCTCTAATAACCTCAGAGGTATTTCCATAACGCCCTGAATTAATCATTGAGCCCACAAAATCATTGAAGTGTTCACCTAAAGTTACACTCGTTACTCGTGCCATAAACCCTTCCTACATTGTATTACTTAGTAATACTACATTAGCAATAAATTTATTCATTTGCCAGTTAATACCATAAAAAAATACCCCAAATCAGAAAATCAATTTTGGGGTATCATTCAGTAACTAGATAATTTTATAGCATAAAATACTCTAATTTTATTTCTTCACCGCTTTACCTTTGCCACGTAAGGTTTCAGTTAACCCTTTCAGAAAGTATCTCACCAGTTGATCGCCACAGTTACGGTAGTTTTTATGTCCTGGCTTACGAAATATCGCGCTAAGTTCAGGCTTAGAAACGCGAAAATCCGCTAGTTCATAAATGTTAATCATATCCATGTCTTTTAATTCAAAGGCAACACGTAATTTCTTTAAAAGAATATTGTTGGTTATCCGTTTTTCGACTTCTGGAGTAGGATATTTTTCATCTTTACCACGACGATAAAAGATAAGCCCATTTAAAAAATGTCCCAAGGCCATATCATCACACTCAACAAAGGCAGGATCATCGTCTTTTTTTAACCACTGATTGACTTGCTCTTTAGTCGCGGTGAAATCCGCCAGTTTCATTATATCAACAATATGACCATCGCTAAGATCTAACATATAACGCACACTGCGTAACACATAATTATTTTGCATTGATTATCCGCTCTTTATTCAATTCTAAATCAATCATCAATGATGGATATCAATGTTGTGATCTAAAAGTTATTATGATTAAAAAAATACACTCCACCTATAGGTAGAGTGTATTCTATTTGGTGATAATTAAATTATACGACTAAGTTATTTAGTTTATTGTTTACTGGCAAAAACATTATTAACAATTTCAATGGCTTCTTTTTCAATTAATTCGCGATGCTCAGAGCCACGGAAGCTTTCACAATAAATTTTGTACGCTTCTTCTGTCCCAGAAGGACGAGCGGCAAACCAACCATAATCGGTCATCACTTTTAAACCACCAATAGCAGCACCATTACCAGATGCGTGAGTTAAACGCGCAGTAATAGGATCACCTGCTAAGGTATTTGCGGTGACCATTTCTGGTGATAATCGTGACAATAACGCTTTTTGCTCATGAGTTGCAGATGCTTGTATACGATTATAGCTTGGAGAGCCAAAACGTTGCGCTAACTCATTATAATGTTGTTGTGGATCTTTACCTGTTACCGCTTTTATTTCAGCAGCCAGTAAACATAAGATAATACCATCTTTATCTGTTGACCACGGTTTACCATTAAAACGTAAGAATGATGCCCCCGCACTCTCTTCACCACCAAAACCAAACTCGCCACTGAATAGACCTTGCACAAACCATTTAAAGCCGACAGGTACTTCAACAAGTTCACGGCCTAAATCAGCCACAACTCGGTCAATCATCGCACTAGAGACGAGTGTTTTACCCACTTTTACCTCATTTGACCACTGAGGACGGTGGCGAAAAAGATAATTAATCGCTGCCGCTAAATAGTGGTTAGGATTCATCAAGCCCGAAGGGGTAACAATACCATGGCGATCGTAATCAGGATCATTGGCGAAAGCTAAGTCAAATTTATCACGCAGTTGCAATAAACCTTCCATAGCCCAAGGTGATGAGCAATCCATACGGATCACACCATCATGATCTAATGTCATAAAGCGGAAAGTTTGATCCACCTGATCGTTTACCAACTCAAGATCAAGTTCGTAATATTCACCTATGCGTTTCCAGTATTCAATTCCTGAACCACCCAGTGGATCGACACCTAATTTCAAACCCGCTTTTTTAATTGCCTTCATATCAACAACGTCACCTAACGCTTTAACATAAGGCATAATTAAATCTTGCTCGTGAATATAACCACTCGCTAATGCATCATCATAAGAAAGACGTTTAACCCCCGATAAATTATTTTCCAATAATTCATTGGCGCGTTTTTCAATCACAGAGGTTAAATCAGTATCAGCAGGCCCACCATTTGATGGATTGTATTTTATCCCCCCATCTTCTGGAGGATTATGTGATGGTGTAATGACGATACCATCAGCAATGTCTTGGTGCCCTTGATTGTAAGTTAAAATAGAGAAGGAAACGCTAGGCGTTGGGGTATAACCATTATTCTCTTGAATAATCACGTTAACTTTATTTGCAGCAAGCACTTCTAAAACCGAAATAAAAGCAGGCTCAGATAATGCATGGGTATCTTTACCTACATAGCAAGGCCCCGTTACACCATTATTAGCTCGGACTTCAGCAATAGCTTGAGCAATTGCTAGAATATGTGCTTCATTAAAGCTATGACGTTTGGCACTGCCTCGGTGACCCGATGTACCAAATTTCACACGATGAGCATTCTGATTTGCTTGCGGTTTTAGTGAATAATATTGTGCGGTTAATTGCGCTACATTAATCAGATCGCTTTGACGAGTATGTTGCCCAGCTCTTGAATGGATTGCCACAAATCTTCTCCTATTTTACATCACAATCATGCTTTAAACGAAAGCCTTTGCAATGCATCAATTAACAATAGTGTTTAGATAGTTCCACACACTTTATCAATCTCATTGGCAGGGAATTGCATATCCTGCATGATGCTTTGTACCATAGTTCTTTTACGCTCAGTATTTGAGTTGGTAATAACCCAAAATGGCGTACCGGGAATATGGCGAGGTTTTGTATGACGTCCACTGTCGAGCAATGTTTTTTCATCACCGGCAAAATAAATTCGCGTGCGTCCATGTACTGTTTCAGCAGATTGAGTAAAAGTAGCACTATCTAAGCTATATAATGTAGACAGGATCTGTAAAAAACGATCAACTGATTTTGTTTTCTCTGCATAACTATCAGATAACAGCAGTTCACGCATTTCACGGACCGGATTTTTTGCTGGTGCGACAGGCTTAAGATCAGCATCCTGTTTAACGACAGGCGCTTGTACTGACTCAGTGACAACGACTGGCTGTACGGGCTGTTTGGCATCAAGCTTCAATAGACGCCTTAAAATATCTGAAGCGCTTTCACCGATATGTCTAGTTTCGCTAGCGATATAGCGGTAAAGTTCGTCATCAATTTCTATCTTTTTCATTGCTACCCAGTACTATTTTCAAAAAAAAGTGACTAGGATTATAAGATATAATCTTTAAAAACAAAATAGGTAAAATTTCAATAACTTAAAGCGTATTCATTAAAGAATTAATCTTTTTAAACTTTAAGCTGGGTATTTATCCTATTGTTTCTATCTGTATCATCTTCTATTCTTTGAATTTATTGCCATAGAATAGAGTTGACATCTTCTTCAATGCCCTTTCACATCAGCAATTAAATAATATAAAACTCTGACTTATCCTTATTGAGCTATATCAAAATTTTATTTTTTCCATTACATTTGGAATAATAATCTATATTATTCTATTTTCTCAGAATATAATAAATTAAACTATCTCTTGTTAGATTAACTTTATCTCATATTCCGAAAAAGACAACAAGTTGGCTAATATGATTGCACATGTCATCATAAGGAAAAAATAGACTTAATTTTGGTCATCAATATGAAACTCAATGCATTATTAAACTATCAAATACATCAACCAGAAACAGCAACGATAAACAATTTACCTATTGTTTTGATCCATGGGCTTTTTGGTGATCTCAATAATCTAGGCGTACTAGGTCGCGATCTACGTCAAGACCACACCGTGATACAAATTGATGTGCGCAACCATGGGCATTCTCCTCATAGTGAAAGTATGCACTATCACGATATGGCACAAGATGTATTAACCCTGCTTGATAGCTTAAATATCGCAAAAGCAATCGTTATAGGTCATTCAATGGGAGGGAAAATTGCAATGGCAATGACCGCTCTCGCACCTCTTCGCCTTGAACGTATCGTAGTTATTGATATGTCTCCTGTTGCTTATAATGTTCGTCGTCATGATAAAATTTTTGCAGCCCTTGAAGCTGTCACTAAAGCTCACGTCACACAACGTACAGAAGCTATTGCTATTATGCGCCCTTTTATTGAGGAAGACAGCGTTATCCAATTCCTGCTTAAATCATTTAAAAAAGGTGAATGGTTATTTAATTTACCCGCAATCAAACAGGATTACCCCGATATTATTGGTTGGCAAGAGGTGCCAGCTTGGCATCATCCTGTTTTGTTTATACGTGGTGGACTATCCCCATATATTTTAGATGAGTATCGCGATAATATTGCTCGCCAATTTCCACAAGCAACCGCCTTTGTTGTCGCCAATACAGGACATTGGGTGCATTCTGAAAAACCAGAAACAGTAATTAAGGCCATTCGTCGCTTCTTAGCCAAAACAGTATAATGTTCCTTTGTTGGTTATAAATCACCAGCAATACTATTTTATAGCGTACAATTATTGCTCTTAAATCTGTCATTGTTGATAAAAAGACCAAATGACAATAGGTTAAACACAGGAAGCAGTAGCGATACGCCGATATGTGGGGTATTATTGGGCGCTTCATATTGAGTCATTGGTATACGCCCTTTCACAGCAAAATTTATGGCAAAAGAACAAACTGATCGCACCACACTGGATTTGTTCGCAAATGAACGCAGACCTGGGCGACCTAAAACAAACCCGCTTTCTCGGGATGAACAGCTTAGAATTAATAAACGAAACCAATTACGACGCGATCGCGTCAATGGATTACGTCGGGTTGAGTTGAAATTAAATGAGGATGCTGTCAATGCGCTTAATGAGCTTGCGAGCGCAAAAAATGTCAGTCGTAGTGAGCTTATTGAAGAAATATTACTAGAACAACTCGCACAAACTTATGCGTTAAAAAAACATCAAAGCTAAAAAAATCAGCAGGAAAATCACACAAATTCGACAGAATTACCCTGCTCTTTTCGTCAAAATAGTGCTTTAGTTTTCAATTATGAAAACATGATGTTTATCTTTTACTGGTAATTGTTCAAAAATACAGACAAAGAGAATAAAAGAGGTTATCTCACTTTATGGCAATCATAGGAATATTCTTCGGCAGTGATACCGGCAACACTGAAAATATTGCCAAAATGCTTCAAGAAAGATTAGGCGCGGATAATGCCGAAGTTCATGATATCGCAAAATCCAGTCAAGAAGACATCGAAGCATTTGATATTCTATTACTAGGTATTCCTACCTGGTATTATGGTGAAGCACAATGCGATTGGGATGACTTTTTCCCAACATTAGAAGATATTGATTTCAACGGTAAACTTGTTGCTCTATTTGGTTGTGGTGACCAAGAAGACTATGCAGAATACTTCTGTGACGCAATGGGAACTATTCGTGATATCATTGAACCTCGTGGCGCAGTCATTGTGGGTCATTGGCCTACTGAAGGTTATCATTTTGAAGCATCTAAAGGTCTTGCTGATGATAATCACTTTATCGGCCTTGCGATTGATGAAGATCGCCAACCAGAATTAACTGAAGAGCGTGTTGACGCTTGGGTTGCTCAGATCAAAGAAGAGATGAGCCTTGACGAAATTCTGGGATAATATAAATTCTTAATATTGAGAATGATAATTATTCAATGGTGTGCTAAGATAGTGTGATAGGTGGGGTGTTTATTTTTTAATATCATGCCTATAATCATTAAGGTTATTAAATACCCTATGTATTAATGAATATATACAGTATTTTGTGAGCACATATTAAATTCACCATTAGCAACAGGATTAAATCCGCATGACCGACAATAATAAAGCGTTAAAAAATGCTGGGTTAAAAGTTACACTTCCTCGCTTAAAGATCTTGGAAGTGCTCCAGGATCCTGAGTGCCATCATGTCAGTGCTGAAGATCTCTATAAAAAACTGATCGATATCGGCGAAGAGATTGGTCTGGCAACAGTCTATCGCGTCTTAAACCAATTTGATGATGCTGGTATTGTTACCCGACATAATTTTGAAGGTGGTAAATCAGTATTTGAATTAACTCAACAACATCACCATGATCACTTAATTTGCCTTGATTGTGGTAAAGTTATCGAGTTTACTGACGATGCTATCGAAGTTCGTCAAAGAAATATCGCTGAACGCCATGGCATCAAACTTTCCAATCATAGCCTGTATTTATATGGTCACTGCGCCGCAGGTAATTGTAAAGAAGATAGCCACGCACATGATGAGAAGTAATCATTCTGGATAATATCTCAGTAAAAAAAGGAACTGCCTGCAGTTCCTTTTTTATTGGTAAAGATTTACTACATTTTGAAATATCATGGGCAGCAACCGTAGCATTCAATCTCGCCTCTAACCAAGCAGGATAGCGTAGTGTAAATACTTTCAGCTTATCTTCTACTTTTAAAAGGTGCGATCTCCTCTTCAGTACAAGTCTCAATAAATTCAGCTAAGGAAATTGCACCTTCTTTTTGCAACCCTTCAATACTATCAGCAACAAAGTCACAATACCCATTGACATCTAAAAATTGTCCTCGGAATGCACTTATTTCTGATCCATAAACAACAGATGCAGGGTGACCATTTATTATCATGATATTTGTGCTTTTAATCATGTTTTACTCCTATCACACTCTCAAACTATTAAGGATAAAGCGTAATAAATACACTTTATCCTTATTGTTATTTAGAAAATCGTAAATGGCATGATCACATTGAATTTAACGTCTTTTTCATCTTGGAAGATATTACCAAAACCACCTTCATAGCTTGGTATATCGGAATGGTTATCATAACGAGTGTAGTGGAGTTTAAATAACGTACCTTTCGCTCTCCCCTCTTGAACGGTATACATGATGTCGGCATTCCATGCGCTTTCTCTAATGCGTTTACTTTGGTCATAAATAGGGTTACTACTCGGTTTTGCATCCCAAGCATACACATAGGAAGTACCAATCGCCCAGCCCGGTAGATCCCAATTTTTTAGATCATACATCACTCCCGCGTATAATGCTTTTTCACCATTGGCGTTAAAATCAGAACGACCATCCCACCAGATATCTAAACGACCATTCGAGGTTGCCCATCCCGGCGTCATACGTTGTAAAAAGTAACCTTGGTTACCTTCTGCTTTAACCCAAGTACCTTCAACTTTAAAATCAAATACATTGTAGGTATAGCCTAAAGTGAATGCTTGTAACCATGCCAAACCATCATAAACATCGTTAATTCCCCCTCCAGTGACTTTATCTTTTGCACCGTAGAATTGATAAGAGGTTTTTAATGTATTATTTGCGATAGGGAAATCGTAAGAAACTTTGCCAAAATATTGATCAATATAACCATCAGCTTGGCCAAATGCGGCTTCTAATACTAAGCTATTTTTAAAATCATATTTGGCACCAAAAGAGTGTAAATAACTGATATTTGTCTCTAAGTCTGCCTTACGGAAATTGTACATATTCCGATACCACGGCGCTTTATATTCATCAGTCCACATATATGAGAAAGAGAGTTCACCATTTTTATCGAAATCAAATACAGCGCCCGCTTCTGCACCGCGATAAGTACCAGGTAAGAAACTCCAATGAGGACGTAATAATGTTTGCCCTTTAGGTTGAATATATCCACCTTGAGCCCAGAAATGGCCTAATTTAAATTTAGCAGCAGCTTTATAAATACTCACGCCACTGCGATCACCTGTCCATTTTTCATCCCAGCGACTTTTTGCATCACTAAATCCTATTTCATTAGGTGCAGCTGGTCCACTGTTGTTAAGTTCAACAGCACCAAAAGCAGCTAAATCAATACCAAAAAAATCACCCAGATAACCAGAAGAAAAATCAAGATTAGCGTTAAAGGTAGAGTGGTGTAAATTGGCTTTATATTTGCCGTAATCAGGACTGTTTGGTGTTAACTCTTTTCTATCACGGTCACGTTGCCAGTAATAGATCCCCCCTGTCAGGGTTGAGTCATCAATAAATCCTTCAGCATAAGACATTTTCGCAGGTAGTGCAGTTACAAGCAATGCGCCCATAACGGCAAGTGCCACCCTGTCTGGTTTAGCATGTTGCATAACCATAGCATTGTTTCCTCTTTGACTTTGACTAAAAAAGAAATAAGCACCAACGCCTATTTCCAAATATAAAACCCCAAATGGGGAAAAAACCTAAAATTAGGTTAACACCAGCTTATTTTTCGCGACGCGAATTATCAACCTAAAAAAAAGAATTTTTATCAAAATATGACCAAGGGCACATTACTTAATTACAGTTTCATATTTTTTCTTTAGTCAATGAGGAACAAGTAGAACGTAAGTATTTTTTAATATATTGATATTAAAAAAGAAAATTATCACACCTAATATGATAATGTTTCGTTTTTATAGAAAAGAATTATTAGTCGTATTAATTAATAAACTTTTTTAGAAAAGAAAAATATGTGTCATGGTTCACATTTTTATTATTATAGACAAATTCAATATAATCATATGAAATAAAAGAAGAAGATGACGACAAAAGTTAATAATTTAACACAACGTAAATAAGAATTGATACAAATAATAGCTATAGAAACTCACATTACAAAATAAAAAATAATAATTATTGGTCAATAAAAACAAACTTATTTGATAAATAAAAAATGCTCGATAAATTATTATCGAGCATTTTATTAAGATGTGAGTTTAGTGATATTACACGCCACTAAAACAGAGCATATTAACCTTGTTTCGAAATCTTCGCCCAAGTATCACGTAAACCAACAGTACGGTTAAAGACCAGTTTATCCGCTGTCGAAAGCTTATCAGCACAGAAGTAACCTTCACGCTCAAATTGATACGCTTTTTCAATAGCCGCATCTTTTAAGCTTGCTTCCACAAAACCTTGACGGATCACTAATGATTCAGGGTTAATGGTTGATAAGAAATCCTCTTCAGCACCAGGATTAGGTACGCTAAATAAACGATCATAAAGACGAATTTCTGCTGGAATAGCATGTGGAATGCTGACCCAGTGGATCACCCCTTTTACTTTACGACCATCAGCCGGATCTTTATTTAACGTCTGTGGATCGTAAGTACAATAAATGGTGGTTATTTCACCTTGTTCATCTTTTT
Source organism: Proteus sp. G2674 (assembly GCF_009915195.1). Lineage (NCBI taxonomy): Bacteria > Pseudomonadati > Pseudomonadota > Gammaproteobacteria > Enterobacterales > Morganellaceae > Proteus > Proteus sp. G2674. Next base: position 8,368 of record NZ_JAABLS010000025.1, on the reverse strand, counting down.
CAACTCGTTCTGCTTTAATGACATAAGCATTACGCAGACGGACTTCTTTACCTAATACCAGACGTTTATATTGACGATTGGCTTCTTCTTTAAAGTCTGCACGATCAATATAAATTTCACGGCTAAATGGTACTTCACGAGTTCCCATTTCTGGTTTATTTGGGTGATTTGGCGCAGTTAAAATCTCTTCACCTTCTGGCATATTTTCAATCACTAAACGTACCGGATCGATAACAGCCATCGCACGCGGTGCATTTTCGTTTAAATCATCACGAATACAAGCTTCTAATGATGCCATTTCCACGTTGTTATCTTGTTTGGTCACACCAATACGTTGACAGAATTCGCGGATTGACTCAGCCGTATAACCACGACGACGTAAGCCAGAAATTGTCGGCATACGCGGATCATCCCAACCATCAACAATATTTTCTGTCACAAGCTGATTTAGCTTGCGCTTAGACATGACGGTATATTCAAGATTAAGACGTGAGAACTCATATTGACGAGGGTGGCAAGGAATAGTGATATTATCCAACACCCAGTCATATAAACGACGGTTATCTTGGAATTCCAAAGTACATAAAGAATGTGTGATATTTTCCAATGCATCAGAAATACAATGGGTAAAATCATACATTGGATAAATGCACCATTTGTTACCTGTTTGATGGTGTTCAGCGAATTTGATCCGGTAAAGAACAGGATCACGCATGACAATAAATGGTGATGCCATGTCAATTTTCGCACGTAGGCACGCTTTCCCCTCTTCAAAGCCACCCGCACGCATTTTTTCAAATAGCGCTAAGTTTTCTTCTACACTACGAGAGCGATAAGGGCTATTTTTTCCTGGCTCTTTGAGTGTGCCACGATATTCACGAATTTCTTCAGCACTCAACTCATCAACATAAGCCAAGCCTTTGTTAATCAGCTCAATCGCATATTGATACAGTTGATCAAAATAGTCAGAGGAGTAATGAACGTTACCATCCCATTGGAAACCTAACCACTGAACGTCTTTTTGAATCGAGTTGATATATTCAACATCTTCTTTTACTGGATTCGTATCATCAAAACGTAAATTACATTTACCTTGATAATCTTGTGCAATACCAAAATTTAAGCAAATTGATTTTGCATGGCCAATATGAAGATAGCCATTAGGTTCAGGAGGGAAACGGGTATGGACACTATTATGTTTCCCGGTAGCCAGATCTTCGTCAATAATTTGACGAATAAAGTTCGTTGGGCGGGCATCTGCCTCATTCATGGTCATTTTTTCCTCAAAGCAAAACGCATATTGACCTACTATAATCCAATAAGCAGACTTAAATCAAGCTATTGTTTTAAAATCAATTATTTACAATTTAACCATGATATAATTAATAAGAAAAAACACGACAAAACATGACAATACCAGACAAATAAATCAATATATTACAAGTTTTAGTGAGTGTGTTTTCTGTTAAATTCTCCCACCCTGCTATACTCTCCAAAAACTAACCGGATCCGTTATGAACCTCGCAAACTTATCTCAAGAAGAAAAAGACAAAATCAATGTCGATTTGGCTACTTCAGGTGTCGCATATAAAGAACGGCTCAACATGCCAATTGTTGCGTCCAAAGTTGAACGACAACAACCAGCACATTTATGAATGTATTTTAATAAAGGGTTAGTGTTTTATAGTGAAAAAAATAAGAAGTTGCTACATGGGAATTCTGCACCATATCTGAAAGAGCTAAGCAATTTGATTTATATTAAAACTCAAGTTTTGACTAATAACCTTCCCATATATATATCATCAATCATTGATATAACACATTGAACAACAATAACAAGATCGATTTTAACGATCATTTCACCAACCATTAATAGGTCATAACTATCAAAATCAACGTCATCGATCGAAAAAACCATCTTTACTTAAGTGATATTTGAAATAATAATTTCAATTATTTATTTTTATATTTGCTACATCACCATTAAAAAACTTAATATCTTTATTATTTATATAATCTACAAATATAAACCTCACTATAAACTCTATTTAATAGGATTATATATATTTTATTATTCAATAATGCTTTTCATTTTTTTGAAAAACAAAAAATAACTTAACTTTAATTTAAAATAGGAATCATAAATATATGAAAAGAAAAGTTATAGCACTAGCGACTATTCTTTCTGCTGCATTTGCTGGCTCATCTATGGCGTATGACGGAACAATTACATTTACAGGTAAAGTTGTTGCGCAAACCTGCTCTGTCAATACAAATGATAAGAATTTAGCGGTAACATTACCTACAGTATCCACCACTACATTAAATGAAAATGCGGCTACTGCAGGTCTTACTCCATTTACTATTCATTTAACTGGTTGCGCTGTTGGTATGGATGGTGCACAAAGTGTCAAAACATATTTTGAACCTTCAAGTGACATTGATGTAACCACACACAACTTAAAAAATACTGCACAAACTAAAGCTGATAATGTTCAAGTTCAATTACTTAACTCAGATGCAGCAACAACAATCCAGTTAGGTACTGATTCTGCAACACAAGATGTCCATCCAGTACAAATCGACAATGCTAATGTAAACCTCCCATATTTTGCTCAATATTATGCAACCGGACAATCTACCGCTGGGGATGTAAAAGCAACCGTTCATTACACCATTGCCTATGAGTAAGGTTTATTGGATTGCTTTTATTTTACGGGGCAGAAAAAACTGCCCCATTTCCTTCTAGAGGTATTATGTTAAAGTTCATTCTTATTTTCTTGACTCTGTTTGTATCCACAGTGGCTCAAGCCAGTGTAGTTATTATGGGGACCCGCGTTGTTTATCCCGCAACGCAAAAAAGCATTAATGTTCAATTAAATAATAACGATGAATCCCCCGCATTAATTCAGTCTTGGTTAGATACCGGAAACGCAGCTGCAGCACCAGATTCAATTCACGTTCCTTTTATCATTACTCCTCCCATATTTCGTATGGAGCCGAAATCAGGGCAAACCATCCGGATTGTCTATACCGGTGAATCATTACCACAAGATAGAGAGTCTCTTTTCTATCTAAATGTCTTAGACATTCCAGCAAAACCTAAAGTGGAAGAAAATTCGGAAAACTCAGAGGGAAATAACAATTACTTACAATTAGCCGTTCGTAGTCGCATTAAGTTTTTCTTTCGCCCTGATAATCTCAACGTAACGCCTGATGATGCTTACCAAAAAGTGACTTGGCATCAGGAAGGAGCACTACGCATTAAAGCGATTAACCCAACACCTTATTACATCACTTACAACAAAATCTCAGTGGGTCAGGATAAACAGCTAACGCCTGTTGAACAAAGTGGGATGATAGCTCCTTTTTCTTCAAAAATATTTTCACTTAAAGAGAAGCCAACATTAACAAATAAAGTCACTTGGGTTGTTGTTAATGATTATGGTGGATACCAACAAGGTGAATCTACTTTGGAATAAGGTAATATAATGAATTTTAATAATCGGTTACACCTCATTTCTTATCGTTATTCTCTTCCGTTTTGTGTTGCTTTGGGGATTGGGGTGATAACAATTTCTTCATTCGCTGCTGAAGAGGCTGAATTTGACCCTAGCTTTTTGCATTCTGTGCAAGGAAAGAATGCGATTGATATACGTCGCTTTAATTATGGCAACCCTATTCCTGAGGGCAAGTATTACGCTGATATCTATCTCAATAATGAATGGAAAGGAAAAGCTAATGTACAGTATTTATATACTGACAATGCGAATACGTCGACGTTATGTCTAACGCCGGAATTACTTTCATTAATTGATGTCGTCAAAGGCACTGTTCCTGAAAACAGTTATAAAGCCACTTGTTATCCCGCCTCAGAAGGACTCCCCTCAGCAAAATTTCATTTTGATTTATCCACTTTAAAGCTGAATATAGAAATTCCTCAGGCACAAGTGAATACTCGACCTCGAGGATATATTGCCCCTGCACAGTGGCAAAGTGGAGTCCCTGCCGCATTTGTCAACTATGATGTTAACTATTATCAATACAATACTCCGGATATAAATAATGAGCAGACTTACCTTGGGTTAAAAGCGGGACTCAATTTATGGGGATGGGCTTTTCGTCACCGTGGTGGTGAAAGCTGGAATAATGGTCATTCTACCGGATATCAGAATATCGAAACAAATGTGACGCATGATATTGCTCGGTTACGGGCACAATTCACATTAGGTGATTTTTATACGAATGGCGAGTTAATGGATAGCCTTAGCTTACGGGGAATTCGATTAGCATCGGATGAACGAATGTTACCCAACTCTTTACGTGGCTACGCTCCGATCGTGCGAGGCATTGCTAATAGTAATGCTAAAGTTACGATTTATCAAAATGCTCACATCCTTTATGAAACAACTGTGCCTGCTGGCCCCTTTGTCATTAATGATTTGTATCCCAGTGGATATGCTGGCGACCTTCTTGTGCAAATAACCGAATCTAATGGACAAACAAGAACATTTACGGTTCCTTTTGCTTCTGTTGCCCAACTTATTCGTCCCGGATTTAGCCGTTGGCAAATGTCAGTGGGACGCTATCGTTATGCAAATGAGACATATCATGATTTAATTGCACAAGGCACATATCAATATGGTTTGACAAATGATATCACTTTAAATAGTGGACTGACCACAAGCTCAAAATATACCGCAGGATTGGCTGGTGTTGCTTTTAACACGCCGATTGGGGCAATTGCATCTGACATTACATTGTCCAGAACAACATTTAATCACTCTAACGTAACGCGTAAAGGCTACAGTTTACATACTAGCTATAGCGTCAATATTCCGACCACGAGTACAAATATCACGTTAGCAGCCTATCGTTATTCATCTAAAGATTTTTACCATTTGAAAGATGCGCTATTGGCTAATCACAGTGAATTTATTGATGATGTTTCCATAAAAAGTGCCGCATTTTATCGCCCTAAAAATCAATTCCAAGTTTCAATTAATCAAGAATTAGGTGAAAAATGGGGAAATATATTTTTAACTGGTACCACTTATAATTACTGGGAGCATAAAGGAAGTCGTAATGAGTATCAGATGGGATATAGCCATTTTTGGAAAAAACTTGGTTATCAGATTGGCTTTTCTCAATCACGAGATAATGAGCAACAACGCCGAGATGACAGATTTTATGTGAACTTTACGCTTCCTTTGGGAGAGCGTGTTCAAAGCCCCATTTTTTCTACTGTCTTAAATTATAATAAAGGCGAGAAAAACAGCATTCAAACATCCATCAGCGGTATCGCTGGGGAAGATAATCAATTCTCTTATGGTATTTCAGGTAATAGTCAGGAAAGTGGACCTTCCGGCTATGCGATGAATGGAGGCTATCGTTCACCTTATGTAAATGTAACCGCAACCGTCGGGCAAGATACTCAACATAATCGTCAAATGTCATTGGGTGCATCGGGGGCCGTTGTCGTACATCCTTATGGAGTGACGTTAAGTAATGATTTAAGTGATACTTTTACCATTATCCATGCAAAAGGAGCACAAGGTGCGGTCATTAATAATGCACCAGGTAGCCGATTAGATTTTTGGGGAAATGGTATTGTGCCTTATGTCACGCCTTATGAAAAAAATCAAATTAGCATCGACCCCACTAATTTGGATTTGAATGTTGAGTTATCAGCAACAGAACAAGAAATCATTCCTCGCGCTAATAGTGCCACGTTAGTGACATTTAATACTCAAACAGGGAGAAGCCTACTATTTGATATTCGAATGCCAGATGGTAGTACTCCTCCAATGGCTTCCGAGGTTTTGGATGAGCATAAGCAGTTAGTCGGATATGTGGCTCAAGCTGGACGCTTATTTACCCGCGGTCTTCCTAAACAAGGTCAACTTGATGTGATATGGGGACCAAATCATGACGATAAATGCTCATTTACATATCATGCGACACGCAATGAAACTGACATGCGACCTCAAACCATTCCTGTTCAGTGTATACCGCACTCTAATTAGGAACAAACCATGAAAAGAATCTTTGTCATATTATTTCTTTTAACTCTATTCCCTAGTCTAGCTGTTGCTGGTGCAGATGACTACGTACCGTCTCCAATAACAATCAACACATCTACCCTCCCTGTTGTTGTTATTGGTCCTGCTGATGCCCATACTTACCCTCGAGTGATAGGGGAACTCACCGGAACAAGTAATCAATATATATTTAACGGCGGTAGTTTAATAGCATTAATGCGTGGAAAATTTACTCCTACATTACCTAAAATAGGCAAAATCACATATAACTTTCGCCAAGGAAATAACACTCAATCTTCCGATTTCGATATATTTGATACTGGAGTTCCAGGGCTAGGTATTATTATTGGTATGGCGGGCTATTGGCCTGCAACGCCATTGGTTCCCATAAACAGCTCAAGTATATATATTGATCCTGTTGCCGCCAATACAAATCCAAATGCTTATAATGGTGCAACTGGAAGTTTTGGTGCTCGTTTATATGTTGCTTTTGTCGCAACAGGACGATTACCTAATGGGTATGTAACGATACCAACCAAACAACTGGGCCATATTTTATTGGAATCTAATCGGGCAAGTTTGAATAATAAAAGATTAACAGCTCCTGTTATGTTAAATGGAGGGCGCATCCAAGTGCAAAGCCAAACATGCTCGATGAATCAAAAGAATTATGTTGTTCCATTAAATACTGTCTATCAATCCCAGTTCACGTCTTTGTATAAAGAAGTGCAAGGAGGGGAAGTTAATATACAACTTCAATGCCAAGACGGTATTGATGTTTATGCTACATTAAATGATGCGACCCAACATGGGAATCGTTCTGATATATTAACATTAGCAACGGATTCTACGGCAAAAGGCGTTGGGCTAAGATTATATAAAAATAATGAAGTAACTGCGATTAGTTATGGTTCAGACACTCCTAACAAAGGAAATCAAAATCAATGGCATTTTTCAAATTATAGAGGAGAGATAAATCCACGTATAAAATTAAAAGCTAATTATATAAAAACAGAAAATACTATTACGCCAGGAAGTGTAAAAGCAGTAGCAACGATTACTTTTTCATATCAATAAAAATTAATTGAGTTTTATAAGTAGAGTAAAATGCTTTTATAACAAATGCTTTTTACTCTGTTAAACTTAAAAATCTGTTTATTGTTGGAGAATGAAGTTCATGAGTACAATTAATTCCATTATTGCTTATAGAATAAAGCAAAAAAGAAAAGAATTAGGGATGACAGGGAGGGAAATAGCCCATTCATTGGAAATAAGTCAACAGCACTATTCACGTATAGAGAATGGATATACCAAAATAACAGTAGAACATTTATTCTCTATCGCGTTTATTTTAGGTGTCAAACCTAAAGAACTATTGCCTAATTATAAATTTTCAAATGAAAAAGAAATGATTAAAGCAAAACAATCATTATCAGCAGAAAGCATTATGCCAATAAAGAAAAGCGACATGTATCCCACATAAATATAGACAGGTATTCATTTTATTAAAAATAATGTGAACCATTAAGGACATAAAAGGGAATACGTTGCTCTACATGATGTTGCCGATGAGCATCACGTATTCGTTCGCTCACAAAAATCTGTTTTCCCCGAAAACGTATCCCCGTATTGCGCTTGGCCCAATCAATAGGGTCATCCTGATAAGACGCATTCACAAACTGACTGGTTGCACAGACTAAAGGCAAACTATATGGAGTCTCTACACTCCCCTCCCGTAATAACAATTCCATTGATTTTCCTCGGGTAAAAGGCAAATAGTCCGTATTAAAGACCCGTGCTCCATCTTCACTGTACAGTGATAACCCCCAACGTTTCTTCGGGGTCAAAACCATTCCTGAAACGAATACACACACATAAATGTCTGTTTGGGCTGAACTGTATAATTGCTTTTTATGCGCTAAATAGCTCACTTCCGCTTGAGAGTTGGTGGTATGATAAAACACAACACACTTATCTAAATGCGATAATATTGTCGGCAAAGACCAATAGCGCTCGCCTTTAAGGTGGATTTTTGTCGAAACACACAATAAGCCATTTGTGTATTACGTGTAATCGCACTTCGAAATCCCTGAAAGGTCCACACCACTTTTATCTAACTTTTTACTAATATCCCCCAGCACTTTTTTAACACCATCGAGCGTAACTCGTTGCTCGTTTAAGAACTACGTAATATCTGATGCAATAGCGGTCATACGATTATTAGCGTCGCTGTATGAGTTCGGCTCAGTGAGATTAATGCTGTAACTAGTGTTTTTTACGGTAAATGTAGCCGGTTGTGAAATGACTAATTCTGTATCGCTATTAAC